>NZ_JBKOOL010000124.1:0-16743 GCF_046764065.1 Nocardia sp. NPDC002869 | reverse complement strand
CCGATACGGTCGCCGTCGCGTTCTGGTCTGTACCCGAATTGGTGCGGATGGAAGACCGGGAAGCGGGCCGCTGGTACGGACCGGTCGGCCCTTCCGGAGCCCCGGCCGCATTTCGGCCGGTAATGCCGGGGCTTTACTGGAATACGGCTATTCCACGTCTCCGTGGTGAACGTCGTGCCGCCTGCCGGGAGGCGCGCATTGGGCATTTCGGCCCGGGCCGGCACCCGATTCGAGTGGCGCGGACAGTATTAAACCTGTCTTGATATCAATTTTCCGGGCCCGCCGCCAATCGCCGACCGTTCGGTCTGCTTCCGGTGTTCCGTCCCTGGTGATAGGGGATGCGATCACGGTGTGCCTCGGAGCGCCCCCTGCTGCACGTGCAGTCCCCGCGGCACCCCGCGGTCGTGATCTTCACGGTCGCAATACCTTTCCGCATTCTGCGAGGTCGCGGCCCTATCACGGAAAGGTGACAATCGATTATCGGCCGTTATTGAGAGAGTTCACCACAATGCTGCTACTGTGAGCGGGTCGTCGGGTCCCGGGCCATCGGAGGGTGTGCTCCGATGGTCATCGATCGGCCGAATGACTTGTCCCTTAGTTACTTTCGGGTAGTCGAAAGTAACTAAGGGATATGTCACCGACCGTTACCGCGGTGCCCGGCACGGACCTCATCCGGCCAGGGGCGAACATGGTCGGCGTCGCGAGGAAGGCGAGACGAAGCGCCGTGGCATGCCACGGCACCGCGTGGCGCACCTCGAGCCCCGTCAACGACGAGAAAGCTGATGAATCTGAATACCGCCGTGCTGCTTCCCTGGATACTCGCCCCCATATTGGTGCTCGGCGTGGCGTGGTACGCCGTTCGGGCCGTGCGAGACCAACAGAAACGACTCGATGTGCTCGAGCGGGAACTAGCCGTGCGCGAGGATGCGCTCGAGCATCTCGCGGCCAGCACGTTGCCCGCCCTCTCGGAGTCCACCCGCCGGTTCGACCAGACCGCCGTGGCACCCGAAGTGCCCCCCGGACTGGAGAATTCGCGCTTCGCCCAATGCCTGCGCTGGATAGTCGACCGGGTCACCGAGGACCTGCGGACCGTCCAGAGCGAAACCCGCGAAGCCGTCACCCGGGAGATGGAGGAGCAGGTACGCACCGCCGTCTCGGCCGCCGAGCGGAACGTGCGTACCGAGGCCGACGCCGGCCGCGAACGCTCGGAAACCCTTGCCCGCGAGGCCACCAGCGCCGCGGTCCGCTCGTTCGGCACCTCCGTGGTGAGCCTGGGAGCCGACGTCTCCCAGGTCGTGAGCTCCGCGCTCCGCGAACACCGCGACGACCGCGTCTACGAGACCCTCATCCGTATCGACCACACCGTGCAGCAGATGATCCGCCAGGCGCAGTCCTACGTGATCGTCTGTGGTGGTCTGCCCGGCCGCCGCTGGCCCGCCCAGTCGCTCACCGACGTCGTCGGTGGCGCGACCGGTCGTGTCCGTGACTACCTGCGGGTGCGCCCGTCCCAGCTCGACCGCATCGTCATCAGTCGTGCGGTGGAACCGCTGGTGCACACGCTGGCCTCGCTCATCGACAACGCGCTGCGCTACTCGCCGCCGACCTCCTTCGTGGATGTGACCTTCCAGGAAGGTCATCACGGTGTGACCGTGATCGTCGACGACGCCGGCGTCCGGATGAACGCCGAGCAGATGGAAGAGGCCCGCCAGGTCCTGGCCAACGAACGCTCGATCGACATCCATCAGCTCGGCCCGGCCCCCAAGGTCGGTTTCCCCGGTATCGCCGCGCTCGCCCGCCGCTACGGGTTCACCGTCTACATCGACGGACCCAACGCCTACGGCGGTATGCGCGCCATGGTCTACATCCCGGAGGCACTACTGGTCGCACCGAAGGCCAACCAGGACAACGACGCCGCGTCGCCGGTCGGCGCCCCGGCGCCGCGGGAACTCGCCGCGGTCCCCGGCAGCCAGGTCTCGTCGGTATCGGGAAGCTCCGGCCACGCTCTGGTCGGTAACGCCGTATCGTCCGGTATCGGAGCACATTCGGCGACGAGCACCGGCGCGCACGCCGCGATCCCGGTCGTGTCCGAGAGCTCCCGGCCTGTCGAGCGGATTTCGGCGGCAGGTGGCATCGACGAGACCGAGAGCGAGCAGCGTACGACAGTCCACGACATCACCAGCGGCGGTCTGCCCCGGCGCCGGCGCCGTGCCGCGGCCGTCCCTGATGACATCAACGATCGCGTGTCCGGACAGGACAGGACCGAACCGGGGCAGCCCCGCCCCGATATCGCCGCTGCCTGGCAGAGCGGCTCCAAGAGCGGCCGTGCCGCCGCATCCGAACACACCGAAGGGATGACATCCTGATGGGTTCACCGAGGACAGTGGTATCCGACAGCACCAACAAACTGGGCTGGTTACTGGACGATCTCGAGGTTCCCGGCGTCCGATTCGCCGTCCTGTTGTCCGAGGACGGGCTGCGTATCGCCCATTCGGCGGGTATCGCGAAAGACGATGCCGAGCGGTTCGCCGCCGCCGCCTCCGGCCTGCGTTCGCTCGGTAAGGCGCTCGGCGAGTTCTGTGGTAGCAACGGAAACGATGTGCGGCAGAACATGACCGAATACGACCAGGGCATGATCATGATCACCGCGGCGGGCGAGGGCGCGCTCCTGGGGGTGGCGACCATGAGCGATATCGATGTGGGCCTGATCGCCCACCGGATGAACGAGCTCGCCGGCCGGGTCGGCCACGAGCTCGGGAGCGAACCTCGCAGAGGCGCCCACGGCGGCGATCTGCAATGAGCCGGTCGCGGCGTGATCCAGATCTGGTCCGCGCGTATGTGCGGACCGGCGGACGCTCCCGTCCGACCCGTGAGCTCGGCCTGGTCACCCTGGTCGTCGCCGTCGGAGATCCAGCGCCGGGCTCCACACCGGATGCGCGCCGGGTGGTCGATGTCTGCGCCCGCGGCGCCCTGTCGATCGCGGAGGTCGCCGCCTATCTCGACCTCCCGCCGTCGGTGGTAACGATCGTCGTGTCCGACCTGCTGGACAGCGGACATCTCAATATCCCGACCCCGGCGGAAATAATGCCGGAGATCGCCCTGCTCGAGGAGGTACTCAATGGGCTCCGTGCTCTCCCGGCCTGATCGGTCCGCGGAATACGGCCGCGCGGTCGACTATGTGCCGGAGACGGTGACCCGCTCGGTGAAATTGCTGGTAGCCGGAAATTTCGGCGTCGGCAAGACCACCTTCGTGAGCAGTATTTCCGAGATCAAACCGCTGCGTACCGAGGAGACCATCACCGAGGCCAGCGTCGGTATCGACGATCTGGGCGGGCTGGGATCGAAAACGCAGACCACGGTCGCGATGGACTTCGGCCGTATCACGCTCAACCCCGAACTGGCCCTGTACCTCTTCGGTACGCCGGGCCAGCAGCGGTTCATCCCGCTGTGGGAGGAACTGGCCAAGGGCGCACTCGGTGCCCTGGTCCTGGTGGACACCCGGCGTATCGAGAAGGCCGACGAGGTACTGGCCGTACTCGAGGAGCGCGGTGTGCCGTACGCGGTCGGGGTGAACGAGTTCGAGGGTTCGAACCGCTTCCCGCTGTCGGAAGTGCGCGAGGCACTCGACCTGACCGAAGACACTCCGCTCATCGCCCTCGACGCCCGTGATCGGCGCACCTGCCTGCAGTCGCTGATCACGCTCGTCGAGTTTCTGTTCCGCCGGTTGGAGTCTCGTCTCTGACCAAGCAGTTCTCTCCGGCTCCGCAACAGCAACCTCCGTTCACCGGCTGCCCGGTCGTTCACGGAGACCCCACCGGAGGCGTTGGCGAGCGCTTCAGCCTCTTTGCCGAAGAATTCGCCGGTGATCCGCATCGCGCCTATGCCGCGATGCGGAGCCGGTACGGTTCGCTGGTTCCCATCGATCTGGCCCCGGATGTGCCGCCACGCTGGTGATCGGTTATGACGCGGCCGTCCGGATCCTCGATGATCCCGACCGCTTCCCGGCCGATCCGCGGACCTGGCAGACGAGTATCCCGCCCGATTCGGCGGTCAAACCGATGATGGAGTGGTACCCGAACGCCCTGCGCAACAGCGGTGAGCTGCATCAGCGCTACCGTCAGGTGTATGTGCACGCGATCGACGGCATCGACCTGCACGAACTGCACCAGACCCGGCACTGGACTATCCGGTGCCGATCCAGGTGATCACCGAACTGCTGGGGTTCCGGAATCGCTCGGCGCGGGTCTGCGCGTCTGTGTGGACCGGTACTTCGACACCACGATCGATCAGGCGGGGGCCCAGGCCAACTTCGTCGAGATGTACGGTCTGGTCACCGAACTGGTCGCCTATCGGCGCGACAACCCCGGTGACGACATCACCAGCGTGATGATCGGCAGTCGCGACGAGGACAGTTCGCAGCTCACCGAGAAGCAGATCGTCGAAACCCTGATGCTGGTCATGAATGGTCGAGGAGACGCTGCGTTACCAGGCCCCGGTGGCGCATCTGCCGTTGCGGTACGCCGTGGAGGACATCGAGATCGAGGGACCGCGGATCGGCAAGGGGCGAGGCCATCCTGGCCTCCTACGCCGCGGGCGGCCGCGACCCGAAGATCCACGGCGACACCGCCGATCTCTTCGACGTGCCCGGGCGGTCAAGGATCATGTGTCCTTCGGCCACGGGGCGCACCATTGCATCGGTGCGCCGCTGGCCCGGATGGAGGGCGAGCCGGCGCTGCCCGCGCTGTTCCGGCGGTTCCCGGATATCCGGCCGGCCGTGGCGGTCGGCGAATTGAAGCCGGTGGTGGGCTTCGTTTCCAACGGTCACCAGGAAATGCCTGTGTACCTGGGCTGAAGCCGGTAGCGTAAAAGGTTCTGGTTACTACAACTTCATGCTGATGGCTCGTCGCGGACGTCGCTGAGCGGGATGTATGGGTCGGCGGATAGATCTGCGAGAACGCACTATTCGCCGATTCATACGAACCTCGGAGTGTGATGTCATGACCACAGCACAACATGATCAGTACCGTGTTTCCGATCCACGCCTGGTGATCCACGGCTCCCCGGTGGATCCCATCGGCCCGTACGTCCCCCTGTATTCGGAGGAGTTCGCCGCCGATCCGCACAAGATGTACCGGGAGATGCGGCAGCGTTTCGGTTCGCTGGCTCCGGTGGAGCTGGCCCCGGGAGTCCCGGCCACCCTGGTGATCGGCTATCACATCGCCTTGCGAATCCTCAACGACCCCGAACACTTCCCCGCCGACCCGCGGGTATGGCAGCGCGGGGTAGCCGAGGACTGCCCGGTACTGCCCATGATGGAGTACCGGCCCAATCCGCTGCGCACCGTCGGCCAGGAGCGGATCCGCTACCGGTCGGCCGCGGTCTCGGCCATCGGCGAGATCGATATGCACGAATTGCGTCCCACCATCGAGCAGATCGCGGTCACGCTGATCAACTCGTTCTGCACCGACGGCTACTGCGATCTGATGGGGCAGTACGCTTCCCCGCTGATCTTCGCGACCCTCAACGCCATGCTCGGCTGCCCACCCGAACTCGGGCACCGCGCGGCCCGCGGGCTGGCGGCCATGTTCGACACAGTGGACGCGGCCGAGGGCAATGCCACCCAGGCCGACGCGCTGCTGGAATTGGCCCGGCTCAAACGGGTTCAGCCCGGTGACGACATCACCACCCGGCTGGTCCGGCATCAGGTGCAGTTGAGTGACGAGGAGGCCCGGCAGCAGCTGGCGCTGTTGTACGGCGCGGGTACCGAGCCGCCGCAGAATCTGATCGCGAACACGCTGCTGCTGATGCTGACCGATGAGCGCTTCGCGGCCAATGTGCTGGACGGCAGTCTCTCCACGCGGGACGCCCTCGACGAGGTGCTGTTCAACGATCCGCCGCTGTCCAACTACTGCATCAGCTATCCGCGGCAGCCGATGCTGATCGACGGTATCTGGCTGCCGGCGCACCAGCCGGTGCTGATCAGTATGACCGCCTGCAACAACGATCCCGCCATCAGAGCCGATGGGCCGACCATCAACCGGTCGCATCTGGCCTTCAGCGCGGGCCAGCACAGCTGCCCGGCCCGTTCGGTGGCGCTGCTGATCGTCCAGGACGCGATCGACCAGTTGCTGGACGCGGTGCCGGAGATGGAACTGGCGATACCGCAGGCGGACCTGCGATGGCGGCCCGGCCCGTTCCATCGGGCGCTGGTATCGCTGCCGGTTACCTTTCCCGAGTCCCCGCCGATCCGGATAAACGGTCGCTGAACGGCGGAACCGAGAGGCCTCGACCCCGCGCCGCCGATAACACAGCCGACCGTGTGTGTGCACGAACATCCGTGGCGCTGCGAATTCCGATCTGTTGCGCTGGGTCCAGGTAGAGTCGCGAACTCAGCCCGGCGGCCGCGGCGGCGCTCGGCAAGATCGATCTGCACCGCCTGCACGCCACCGTGGAACAGGTCGCGGTCCCACTGATCAACTCGTTCTGCGAAGTCGGTTACTGCGACGTGGTCAGCCAATACGCTTTGCCGGTCGCCTTCTCCACCCTCAATGCCACGCTCGGCTGCCCGCCCGATATCAGCCGGCGCGCGGCGACCGGGATGGCGGCGCTGTTCGATACCGTCGACGCCGAACGCGGCAATCAGATGCTGTCCGAAGCGCTCCTGGAGCTGACCCGGCTCAAACGCGCCGAACCCGGTGACGATGTCACCAGCCGGCTCGTCGAACACCCGGTGCGATTGGACGACGAGGAAATGATGCACCAGTTGGTGACGCTGTACGGGGCGGCGATCGAACCACCGCAGAATCTCATCGCGAACACCCTGCTGCTCATGCCGACCGACGAGCGGTTCGCGGCGAATGTACTGGACGGAAGCCTGTCGACCCGGGATGTGCTGGACGAGGTGCTGTTCAACGATCCGCCGATAGCCAACTACTGCTTCAGCTATCCGCGGCAGCCGATCCTCATCGACAATGTGTGGTTGCCCGCGCATCAGCCCGTGGTGATCAGTATGGCGGCCTGTAACAACGATCCGGCGATCCGCACCGGGAACGTGACCGACAATCGCTCCCATCTGGCCTTCGGTACGGGCCCGCATGCCTGTCCGGCGCGGCCGGTAGCGGTGCTGATCGTGCAGGACGCGATCGATCAACTGCTGGATGCGCTCCCGGAGATGGAGCTGGCGGTGCCCGCCGCGGAATTGCAATGGCGGCCGGGCCCGTTCCACCGGGCACTGTCCGCGCTTCCGGTCACCTTCCCGAAGAGCCCGCCGATCAGCGTGGCCGGTTTTCACTAGTTCGGCAGTTCAGTCAGGAGTTTCCGATGCAGAACCCCCCGCCCCGTTCGTCTTGGACCCAGGTGGTTCGGATATCCAGGGGGAGATCGCCCGTATCCGCTCGGATACGGCCCGCATCACTGCCTCGGCGCACCGCTGGCCCGGTTGGCGGCGGTGGTGGCCCTGCCCGCGATTCTTCCGCCGGTTCCCGGATATGGAACTCGCTGCGGCACCGGAGGAACTCGGTGTGGTGCCCGGTTTCATCTCCAACGGCCACCACCGGCTGCCGGTGTACCCGAACGGGAAATGAACCGCGCGCTCCACTCGGCCGGTATGCCGATCCGAGTGGGCCCGAGAATATTCGGGCGGCCGCGAACCGCTCAGCCGCCGCGATGCAGTTCCAGGAAATCGGTCACGGTACGCCGCGGTGTCGGCGGTTGTGCGGCCGCGGTGGGCGCGGTGCCCACCCGGACGACGACCTGTGGAATCGCGGGCTCGAGCAGTAGATTCGCAATGGCGCGCCGGCTCACCGGGACCTCGGTGATATGGGTCAGCGGACAGGTCGACAGCCCGGCGACCGTGCAGTCCAGCAGTACCGCGGACAGCGCTTCTCCGGCCCGCAGCCACTCCAGGGAACTGTCGGCGGCCGAACCGAGCACCAGCAGCCGCGACGCGTCGGTCAGCTCACCGCGCCGGAGCGAGGGCGGCGCGGTGGGAAAGGCCCGGCCCACCCCGACCTGCGCCGCTTCCGCCGCCGAGACCAGTGCGGAGATCGGCACCCCGTCGGCGGGGGAGTTGTTACCCGCCCACCAGTGCAGCTCGTTCAGATATTGCGGATCGTATTCGCGCAGCGCCGCCGATCGAGCCGAGGCGGCGGCGAGGCGCAGCCGGGCGGAGTCGCCCAGTACCTCGAGCTGGGCCCCGCGGGCAACGGCCGCCGCGCGCAGGCCCGGCTCGACCCGGTCCCAATCGCGGGGCGGCAGCATCGGCAGCCGGTCGGTGTAGCGCTGCTCGATGGCCGCGGCGCGGGCCCGGACGGTATCGGAGACCTCGGCGGCGGGAGCGAAGCCGACGGTGGCGAGGTGGTCGGGCGCGGTATCGGGCAGCCGGATCACCTCGGTGTCCCAGCCTGCCGCCGCGAACGCGGTCCGGGTGTGGTCGAGGATGGCCCCGCAGCTGATGGTCAGCTGTCTGCCCTGTGGATCCGCCGAGAACAGCTGCCGACTGGTGTCGCGGTGCAGATGCAGCCGGTGACCGTCGAAGACCCAGCGCCACGGTTGCGTATTGTGCACAGACGGCGCCCGCCGGGCCAGGGACAGCGCGGCCTGCACTGTCGGATGATCGGGCACCCGGGCTGTACCGATGGCGTCCATCCTCCGAGTCTGCGCCTCGCGAGCGCGCCGGACCACCTCGTTCGCCGATCCGGGCCGAATCGTGGCACTCAGGGCATGGGGCCGATACCGGTGATCAAGGTCCGGTCACCGATTCGCATCGTCGTGACCAGTTGCGGGTTGTATCCCAGCGGCGCCGAACCGGGCCGGTACTCGGTGATGGTGACGGTGTACTGGCCGACGAACGCGCCGGGAGCGATCCGGACGCAGTAGGTGGTCCCCTCCGGGATGGTGTCGATACCGCGCTGGATATCGGCGGCCGGTGGGACGGCGGCGTCCCCCGCGACGAGCGCGCGGGCCTGCTCCCCGGACCGGGCGACGTAGTAGGCGTGCTGGAACCCGAAGATGGCCGAGGGCCCCGAATCGGTGCCGCCCGGTTCGTTGCCCTGCACGGTGTTACCGACCCGTTCGGCCACGCAGTGCGGGTCGGCGCCGGGGGCGGCGGGCGCCGTGGCGCTGGGCGCCGCCGCGGCGGGGGCGCGCGGTTCGTCCCCGCCGACGATCGCGAACTGCACATACGCGGCCGCGCCGAGAGCCGCGACCCCCGCGACCCCCAGCAACACCGGAAGCACGCGGCTCCGGCCGGAGGTGGGGGCCGTGGCGCGGACCGGCGCCGGGGTGGTGTGGTCGGGTGGGGTCAACCGCCGGCGCAGGCGTTCCCGGGCGCCCGCGGGAGAGGTGTCCGTGGTGGGCGCTACCGGCTCGTTCTCGGTCGCGACGGTGGTCTCGGCCGCCGCGGCGGCCCCGGAGGAGGGGCGGGTATCGACGGCGGGAGGCGGGATCACACCGGGATCCTCCGCCGTGGCGCCCTCGGGCTCGGCCGCGCCGGCGCCCGCCCGCGCGACCCAATCCGACCACGACCCCTCGTAGTGGGCGTTGCCGCTGTCCCATCCCGGCAGCCGGAGCACCGGTATGGGCTCGGTGGGCATCGAATCGGCCGGCACCGGCGAGCCGGCCGGACCGCCGTGGTGCGGGCGGTACAGGTCGGGGTGCGGAGTGGCGGGATCCTGGTCCGCGTATCCGGGTGCGGGTGACGGATGCGGGTCCCACTGCCCGGGTGGGCCGGTGCGGCCATACGGGTCCGGATTCGCGTATCCGGGTTCCGGTGCCGTGCGCGGGTCCCGCTCCCGGGGTGGGCCGGTGTGGTCCCGGGGGTCGTGCTCCCCGTCGGCGGGACCCGAGGGCGGTCGATCCATGGCGCGGCCCCCTTCATCGGTTCACGACGCGCGATCGCTCATCATTGTTCTAGTGGATCGTCGGCCGGACCGCAGCGCGGGGGCCGGCACCGGGTGCGCCGGTCACCCGATCACCAGTGGATATTCACGGGATCGCCGACACCGACGTTCTCGTAGTACCACGCGGCGTCGTCGGGAGACAGATTGATACAACCGTGACTCACATTGGAATTACCCTGCTGATCGACCGACCAGGGCGCGGAATGGACGAAGACACCGCCCCAGGTGAGCCGCTCGGCCCATTCTCCGTCGATCAGGTAGCCCTCCGGAGAATCCAGGGGGATACCGATGGTCCGGGAATCGAAGATGATGTTGCGGAACTTCTCCAGCACCGGGTAGGTGCCGGTGGGCGTCTCGTAACCGGGTTTGCCCATGGACGCGGGCATGATCCGCACCACCAGACCGCCCATGCTGACGGTGAAGGTGTGGGTGGACATGTTCGCGTCGGCGACCACCCCGCCGTTGGTCTGGAACTGAGTACGGTGGTCACCGAAATTCACGGTGAGCGTGCTGTTCGCCGGCAGATATCCGGTGGGTGTCCAGGTCAGCTCCCGGTCACCGCGCCAGGTGTAGGAGCCGGGCAGCGGATCGCCGGCGGTGACCGCCAGCGACTGCTCGGCGCGAGCCCGATCGGTGACCGCGCCGGAGAACCGGACGGTAACCGGATGGGCGATGCCGACGAGAGCGCCGTCGGAGGGAGTTACCGAGGCCACGGGTGCGGGGCCGGGCGGATCGATCGTCATGGCGTTCGCGCCCGCGGGGGCGACGGCCAGCGAGAGCGCGATCGCGATCGCCAGAAAAAGATGCCGGGCAACGATATTCATGGTTCCACCCCTTACGGACGACTGGTGGACAGACGTCCATCCTAAGGGGCCATGATCAACGCAACCACCCAAGATATCGTCCCGGCACCCGTTCGCGATGTAGACACACCGCGCGATTGCTATTCGGTGACGAGTTTCCAGTCGTCGGGCAGCCCGTGGACGTGCATGGTGGAGCCTTCGGCGTGGATGCTCACCGTGGCAGAGCCCAGTCTCAGGTCCGTCAGGCCCACCTTGCCCCATTCCCGGGGCAACTGCGGGGTCACCCGCAGGACACGATGCGGTACACACGGCGCGAGCCCCAGGAAGGACCGCACCAGCAGCAGCGGCGCCGCGCTCGCCCACGCCTGCGGCGAGCAGGAGGTGGGGTAGGGCACCGGCGAGCGGAACTCGGTCCGGGCGAAACCGCAGAACAGTTCCGGCAGCCTGCCGCCGAAGTCGATGGCCGCGTCGAGCAGGCCGGTGGTGAGGCGCTCGGCCAGGTCGGAGGCGCCGGCGATATGCCGGTATCGCAGCAGGCCGGCGACCGCGATCGCGGTGTCGTGCGGCCACACCGAGCCGTTGTGATAGCTCATCGGGTTGAAGGCGCCCATGCCGGCCGCGAGGGTGCGCAGGCCGAAACCGCTGTCCATACTCACATCGGCCAGCCGTTCGATGAGTTCGGCGGCGCGCTCGTCGGACACGATGCCGGTCCACAGACATTGAGCGGCGTTGCTGGTCAGCGCGTCGACCTGGTTCTTCTGGCCGTCCAGGGCCACGGCATACCAGCCGTTCTTGGCGACCCAGAACGCCTCGTCGAACCGGTCCTTGAGGTTCTCGGCCTGCTCGCGTAGCCGGGCGGCGGTACCCGTATCGCCGAAATGGTCGGCGAGCTGGGCACGGGCCAGGCGGGCCGCGTACACGTAGCCCTGGACCTCGCACAGTGCGACGGACGGTTCGGCCAGATGACCGGAGGCGTCGTTGATCGCGTCGAAACTGTCCTTCCAGCCCTGGTTGCTGAGGCCGCGATCGGTTTTACGGCGGTATTCGACGAACCCGTCGCCGTCGGCGTCGCCGTATTCGTCGATCCAGGCCAGGGCCGCGTCGGCGGCCGGGAGCAGTTCGCGGACCACCCGGTCACCCGCGCCCCAGCGCCAGCATTCGGCGAGCAGCATCACGAACAGCGGCGTCGCGTCGACCGAACCGTAGTAGACGGTCCCCCCGAGCACTTGACCGCTGGCGGGGCCGTGCCGCATCTCGTGCATGATGCGCCCGGGCTCTTCCTCGGTGATCGGGTTGACCTTCGTACCCTGCAGATCCGCCAGCCGGCGCAGGGTGCCGACGGCGAGCGCGGAATCCAGCGGCAGCGCCATCCACGACGTGAGCAGACTGTCCCGGCCGAACAGCGCCATGAACCACGGGGCGCCCGCGGCCACATACGCCGGAGCGCCGTCGGTGCTGCCGTCGATGCGCAACGCGCCGAGATCGCTCTCGGTGCGCTGCAGGACCTCCGACAGGGCCGGATCGCTGGCGGTGAGGTCGGTGGCGGTGGCCCGCCACGCCTTCAACCGGCTGATCGGGCTGTCCTCGTCGTCGCCGAACGCCATCGGCACCCGGCGGTGCGACATGACCGGATGGGCCAGGATCTCGGTATCCCAGCGCCCGCGGGCCGGCACCACCACCTGCCAGGTGATGGTGCCGGGCAGCATGACCGCCCCGGCGGTGGCGCTGATGGTCAGGCCGCGTCCGGGTTCGGCATGGTCGGTCAGGTGCAGATCGCCGTCGACGGCATTGTGCTCGGCGCCGCCGCCGTGGTTGCGGCCCTCTTTGACCGCGAACAGATCCGCGAAATCGGAATCGACGAACAGGGTGACGGTCATCGCCGTGTCCTCGTGCCCGAGGTTGCGCACGGTGATCGTTTCCTTGAGCCCGTTGCCGATGAGCCGCCGGCGCACCACCAGCACGGTGCTGTCGGCGACTCCGGCGCGCGGGGGTTTGCGCAGGATGAAGCGGCCCTTGAAGGCTTCCGGCGTCAGCACCGTCAGATATTCCGCCGGTTGCCCGTCCAGGCGCAGCTCCCACCGTGAGATCACCCGCGAGTCCCGGTAGAACAGGCCCTGCGAGGTGCCGGAATGGATATCGCCGAGAGGGTCGGACAAGCAGAAAGTGCTCGCCTCGACCAGGGTCACGGTCCCCCCGCCGCCATTGATGGCGGCGGGTTGGCCGGAGTTGAGAATTCTCGGCGGTGCGTTCATGCCCTACTCCATACCGGTGTCGTGCCGGCGTCGGCGCGAATCTCGGGTACCGCAGTGCGACGCGTACCGACGGCGGTCAATGCCTGGGCGTTGCTGTGGGCTTCGTCCCACGCATCGAGTATGCGGTAATAGGCCGTCTCGTACCCGGCACCCAGCTGATCCACGCCGAAATAATCCTCGACGCGGCGCCGGCACGCGTGCGGATCCAGCTCGCCGGCGCGGGCGATGGCCGCGGGCAGTTCGTCGGGGTGATCGCAGATGAAGCCGGTGACACCGTGCTCGATCACCTCCTCGACCGCGCCGCCGCGCAACGCCACCACCGGGGTGCCGCAGGCCATGGCCTCGATCATCACGATGCCGAACGGCTCTTCCCAGCGGATGGGGAACAGCAGGCAGCGGGCGCCCGCGAGCAGTTCCCGTTTGGCGACCGCGTCGGCTTCCCCGAAGACGTGGTCGGTATCGGTGAGCAGCGGCTCGATCTCCTGGGCGAAGAACGCCTTCTCGGGCGGCTCGTTGCACTTACCGGCGAGGATCAGCTTTATCCCGGCCTCGTGCGCGGCGTGCAATGCGAGATGGGGGCCCTTGTAGGAGGCGTAGCGGCCGAGGAACAGCGCATAGTCCTGCTTCTCGGTCCGGAAAGGCCATTCGCTGGGCCGCAGCGCATTGTGCACCCGGCCGATCCAGTTGAAACTCGGCGCCAGTTCACGCTGCCGGTCGCTGATCGCGACGAGGCGAGTGTGTTCGTCGAGAGCGCCGTAGTACTCCCACATATCGTTGTCGACCGGCCCGTGCACGGTGACCGCGGTCGGAATGCCCAGCGCCTCGTAGGCGGGAGCGTTCAACGGGCCGGCGAAAGTATGGTCGTGGATGATATCGATATGCCGGGAGCGGGCCAGTTTCTCCACCACGCGCCGCACCTTGAGCGCGTTGACCACTTCCGGGAAGGGGTCGCCCAGCCGCCCGGCCTGCGTACTCTCCCAGACCGGGACGAATTCGGCCTCGGTACCGGGCTTTCCGGCGCCCAGCAGCGTCACCCGGTGCCCGCGCGCGATCAGGGTGTCGGCGAGTTCGGCGACCACGGCCTCGACGCCGCCGTAACCGGCCGGGGGGATATCGAAATAAGGTGGGGCCACCAACACGATGTTCAGCGGGTGGTTCCGGCCGTTACCACCGAACCCGGCGCGCCGCGGTTTTCGCGCCGGAGTATCCGATTCGGATTCCGCATTCGTGAATATGGTGCTCAACTCTTCCTCCTCTACTAGTGACCGGCGGCATACGCCAGTCGCCACCCGGCCAATGGGTGGAGCTGCTAGAGAACCATTCGGTGCGAGTTCGTAGCGCTATCGAAAGCGCGCCGGAATACCCGGCGCCGGAAAGAGGCGTGACGGGCAGCTGTTTCCACCCGTCACGCGGGAATCAATCGCCGTAGTGCGCGGACCGCCCGGGCGAAATGCCGAACGTGGGACGATCCGGGGCGGCCGAAGCGATGGCCAAGGTGAGACGGGCCCGTCTGCGGACCTGACATTCGGGAGAACAGAGCCGGTGGATATCGTGTGCGCGCCGGGCCTGGCCGAGCGTCAACACTCCTGGATCCGCCGAACAGTCGGCGATATTGGATACGACTCCGTGTTCGGTGATGACATCGATACCTGGGTCGGGGAGTTCCGCCGCGACCGGAGCCGATGTGTACCCGATCCTCACCGTTACCTCCTGCACTCGTCGAGCTGGGGCAAACAGTTCCCCGGCCGCCGGTGCCCCGCCGGCCGGTCTAGCTGCTCGAGCCTGGGTCGAGCGGTGGAGCAGTGTGAATATCAGGAACGAAGCCCATTCTACGCGTGCTCCGTTCTGCACTTGATCTCGAATAATCCCAGTTCGGCATAAACCTGGTTAATTCGCGCGTGCTGATATGTGTACCCGAATCACCCGCCGCGAACCGCGCGAAGCACCTCCTGGTGCAGTGTTTCGGCGCGGTCGGTGATTTCCTCGATCCGCGCCAGCGCCTCGCTGAAAGCGGCGGCGTGTTCTTCCGGAAGCGAGACGACATTGATCTCGATATTCAGTTGGGAGGTCACCGCGGCGGCCCGCGCCGCCGCGGCGGCCGCGCCGATATCGGTGACCACGTTCGGGTTTCCGATCGGCAGCAATTCGGTTGCCAGCGCGAGGATTTGGTCGGCTGCGTCGATCACCGCGGCGGGGACCCGGGCGGCCTCCAGCAGGGCTTCGTGGATCGCCGCCGTCCGCGCGGTGGCTTCGCTGTCGGTGCCCTTGGGCAGCTTGTAGGCGGCGCCGACGGCGGTGAAGGCCTCGGCGTCGGCGTCGGCCAGCGTCAGTGCGCGCTCGCGGGCGATATCGGCGGCCGCGACGATGCGGTCGATCACCGGCCGATGGTCGGCGTCCTTGGCCCGGGTGGTGTAGCGCGCGACCATGGCGACCAGTGCGGCCGCCTGTGCGGCGTGCAGCGCGGCTACCGCGCCGCCGCCCGGGGCCGGTACCTTCGCCGCGAGTTCGCCGAGGTAGTCGCCGATCGGCGAACCCGCGAAACCGCTGGCGGCGTGCTGTGGCGATTGTGTGGGCTCCGACACGATTCGGCCTTTCTGGATCATAATTGCTCGAAGTTAGCTGCATGGTGCACTGGGCTATCGGGTTCAACCTACCGCGTCGACCGGCGTGGCCGGTGCGTGGCCACCCCGTAGCCGGGATTATGTTGAGGGCATGCGGATCGGATTGAGCATCAACTACTCGGGTGGCTTCACCGAGGCGGCGGCCGAAGTGGCCGATCTGGAGCGCGCCGGCCTGGACATCGTGTTCGTGCCCGAGGCCTACTCCTTCGACGCGGTGAGCGCTCTGGGCTATCTCGCCGCCAAGACCTCCCGGTTGCAGCTGGCGTCAGGGATCCTGCAGCTCTACACCCGGACGCCCACACTGACCGCGATGACCGCGGCCGGTTTGGATTTCGTCTCCGACGGCCGGTTCGTGCTCGGTCTGGGGGCCTCCGGACCCCAGGTCATCGAGGGATTCCACGGGGTGCCCTACGATGCGCCGATCGGACGGACCCGCGAACTCGTGGAGATCTGCCGCAAGGTCTGGCGCCGGGAACGGCTGGACTACCAGGGCAAGTACTACCAGATCCCACTACCCGAGGGGACCGGCACCGGTCTGGGTAAACCGCTGAAGCTGATCAATCACCCGGTGCGCGAACGTATCCCGGTGTTGCTGGCCGCGCTGGGCCCCAAGAACGTGGCACTGGCCGCCGAGGTCGCCGAGGGCTGGCAGCCGATCTTCTTCCTGCCCGAACGCGCCGACGCGGTCTTCGGTGACGCGCTGCGTGCCGGGAAGGAGCGGCGCGACCCCGAACTCGGCCCGCTCGACATCTACGCCGGTCCGGCTCTGGCCATCGGTGAGGACGTGGAGCCGCTCCTGGGATTTGTGAAGCCCATGCTGGCGCTCTACATCGGTGGAATGGGCGCCAAGGGCAAGAACTTCTACCACACCCTCGCCACCCGGTACGGCTACGGCGCGGAGGCCGACCGGATCCAGGAGCTGTACCTGGCGGGCAAGAAAGAGGAAGCGACGCAGGCGGTTCCGGACGCGCTGGTCCGCGATATCTCGCTGATCGGTCCGGCCGGATATGTGAAGGAACGGGTCGCCGCGTTCGCCGAAGCGGGGGTCACCGTGCTCAATGTCGCGCCGCTGGCCGCGACACCGGCCGACCGGGTCAAGCTGATCGAACAGTTCCGCGCGATCTGCGACTGATCCCGCTCCGGAAACGACTCGGGCCGGGCCGGACGGAGT
>NZ_JBKOOL010000123.1:0-17097 GCF_046764065.1 Nocardia sp. NPDC002869 | reverse complement strand
GCCCGGACGTATTGTCCGGGCAGCCGGGCGCCTTTTCTGTGTGCTCGTTCGGCGGGTTCCGAACGATGAGCCCGTGCCGAGGGCCCCGTCAGGGTGCGGACGCCGCGTTCGGTTACCACTCCGAGATGAGTGCTTCCCCGCAAGCGCTTGACCGATCTGTCGCCCTGACTGCCCCGGCAGTCCGGCGTGGAGGGCGCGGTTCGTATGGGATTCGTAATTTCGTAACAGCCGGGTAGTACCGCACCGATAGGGCTGGACAACGGTAGGTGGACGAAAACGTCGGCACGCCATCGTGTTCCGGTCATCGCGTCTGTGTGGTGGAGGAGGACTGAGATGTGTTGGGGCATTCCGGGCCGGATCAGCGACAGCTCCGACTACGGCGGTGAAGCCCCGGTCGTGGCTGTCGGTGGGGTGGTGCCATGGTGAACGACCTCTTGGCGGCCACGCCTTTTCGTGCCGAGCTGGCCGAGGACCTGGCGGCCGCGGCGCTGGCGCTGGCGCGGCGGTTCGCGGCCGGCGCGTCGCTGTGGTGTGTGGCGCCCTCCTGGGAACCACATGCCCAGCACATCGCCGTCGAATTCGTGCATCCGGATGCCGCCGAGGTGCGTGCCCTTCCCGCTGCCGCCCTGACCGGACCGTATCTGGTGGATACCGCCCGGGTTTCGACCCGGCCCGGCGATATGGTGCTCGCGATCGCTGCCGCGCACGAACCGCAGGTGCGGTCGCTGTTGGTGCGCGGCCCGGCCTGGGGCGTGCACACCATCTGGATCGGGTCGGGCCCGCGGCCGGCCGCCGGGCTCGCCGACCATCTACTGTGGCTGGACGGCCCTGATTCCCGGCTGTCGGCCGCGGGTGATCTGGTACTGCTCTATCACCTGCTGTGGGAGCTCACCCAGCGGTGTTTCGCGCATCCGGGTCTGATCGCGCCGGAGCAGAAACCGGAGCGCCGGGAGGCCGGCCGCGAAGAGGGCAGGCTCGGCGAGGTGGTGACTCCGCTCGGTGACGGGACGGCGCGTATCCGTACGCCGCTGGGCACCGAAACCGTCACGACGTCCTTCGTCGAACCGGTACGGCCCGGGGATCTGGTGCTGGTGCACGCCGGTATGGCGGTGAGCACGGCCGGATCGGAGGACGAACGATGACGTCGAACGAGGCGGATGTGCTGCTCGGCGAACTGACCGCGTGCGCGCAGAAGCGGGCCGCGGAGAGCATCCGTGTGCGGACGCGGGCCCTCGCGGCGAACGCGGAACCGGTCGCCGCGGCGGCCCGGGAGATGGCGCGCCGCTTCACCGACGGCGGCAGGCTTTTCACCTTCGGCAACGGTGGCAGTGCGGCGGACGCCGCCACGCTCGCGGCGCTGTTCGCCCGGCCGCCGGACGGTACCGCGCTGCCGGCGTGGTCGCTGTCGGCCGACGAGGCGGTACTCACCGCGGTCGGCAACGATTGCGGCTTCGAATCGGTGTTCGCGCGCCAGCTGGCCGCGCGCGGGCAGCCCGGCGATATCGCGGTGGCCATGTCGACCAGCGGCGACTCGCCCGATCTGCTGGCGGGACTGGCGGAGGCCCGGGAGCGCGGGATGTACACGATCGGTTTCGCGGGCGGTGACGGCGGTACATTCGGCCACGGCGGCACGGTCGACCGCTGTCTGGTGGTCGATTCGCGCTGTCCGCACCGGATCCACGAGACGCAGGCCCTGCTGGGGTACGCGCTGTGGCTATCGGTTCATCAGCACGGTGACTTCGGCGGCTGAATCGGTGCGGGTGGTCCGGCGGCCGGGTGCCCACGCGCCCAGCACAAATGCCATCACCACGGTGAGGATGCCCAGGGCCGGCGCCGCCTGCGCGGCACCGTGGACGAAGGCTTCCTTGGCGAACGCCGCCGGCGGCGCGGCCGCCGGACCTCCCCGCTCGGCGACCTCCAGTGCGGCGGCCGGCGAATCACCGACCGGGCCGCGGGCTGCTTCGGGCAACCGGGGCAGTGCCGGGGCGATCCGGTCGGCATAGCCGACGGCGAGGATGCTGCCGGAGATCGCGATACCGATGGCCGCCCCGACCTCCCGGGAAACGTCGTTGACCGCGGAAGCCACCCCGTGTTTCTCCGGGGGTGTGCCGTTGATGATCGCGGCGGTCGCCGGGGCGGTGCACAGACCGAGGCCGGTGCTCAGGATCAGCAGCGGCCAGAGGACATCGAGGTAGGTGCTGTCCACCGCAATCCGGGACACCAGGATGAGCGCGCTACCGACGCACACACTCCCGCGATGGCGCGCGAGGCGATGATCCAGTGCGGCTCGTCCAGCGCCAGTGGCACCGCGGAGGCGATCGCGAACACCAATGCCCCGGGGTGACCACCGGTGATCTCCATCACTACCCCGCATGGGCAGCGGACCGCCTGGTCACCGGTGTCGGGTGGTGGGCCCGTGACCGACGCCGACCGGGACCCCGGCCGGTGGCGCCCGGATCGTCCGGCGCCCGTCGCCGCCTCGGCGGCATGGCTACCCTGGGGCGTGTGAAGGCAGATACCGCGCTCCTGGTCCCGGTCGCCGCCGAACTGGACGACATCACCGCTGTCGGTCCGGAGGAGGATGCCGGGCCCGGCGGACCGAGCCCGGCGGAGATCGAATCGATCTGGGACTCGGTACAGGCGTGGTACCGGCTGGGCGCCACCCCGGCGATCCAGATCTGCCTGCGCCGCAACGGGCGAGTGGTGCTGAACCGGGCGATCGGCCACAGCCGGGGCAACGCGCCCGGCGACGGTCCGGCGGCCGAGCGGGTCCCGGTGACCACGGATTCGCCGTTCTGCGGATTCTCCACCGCGAAAGGTGTTTCCGCGGCGGTGATGTTCATGCTCATCGAGCAGGGTGCCTTCGCGTTCGACGATCCGGTCAGCGACTACATTCCCGAGTTCGCCGCCAATGGCAAGGGGGCGATCACCATCGGGCACGTGCTCACCCATACCGCCGGTGTCCCGTTCGTGACCCGCCCCTACCGCGGGCACGAAATGGTTTTCGACGAGGAACTCTGCCTGCGCGGTCTGGTCGATCTGAAGCCGAGTTACCCGGCCGGACGCTTCCGCGTGTACCACGCCCTGACCAGCGGGCTCATCCAGCGGCTGCTGGTGCAGCGGGCGACCGGTAAGCGGATCAAGGATCATCTCGCCGAACAGGTGCTGGAACCGCTGGGCTTCCGGTGGACGAATCTGGGTGTCCGGCCCGAGGACGTGGACGCGGTGGTGCCGAGTGTGAAAACCGGCCCGCCGCCGTCGAAACTCGCGTCTTTCCTCGCCGGGCGGGCGCTGGGCGGTGGCTTCGCCTCGGACGCGGTGAACCGGGAATCGAATCGGTCCTTCCTCACCGCCGAACTGCCGTCGGGGAATCTGGTCACGACCGCCGCCGAACTGTCCAGGTTCTACGAGATCCTCGCGCGTGGCGGCGAACTCGACGGCGTCCGGATCATGCGGGCCGAGACGGTGCGGGACGCGGTAGGGCCCGCACCCCGGGTCCCCGGGGTCGCGGGACGGGTGAGCCGGGCCGGTTACGAACTGGGCGGGCACCGTTCGAAATTCGGGCACGATACGAGCGCGCATTTCGGCCGCAGCGGTTTCACCACGCAGTACGGCTGGGCCGATCCGGCACGCGGGCTGAGCGGGGCGATCCTGACCAACGGCAAATCCTCGGTGGACGGCGAACGACCCTGGCAGCTGGTGGCACAGATCTCGGGGGCATTCCGGCCGCTGCCGCCCGCGGAGCGGATCTTCGAGCTCTGACACCGCGCCCGTGCGTCGCGGTCAGTGCACGAGGGTGGCGATGTGGTGGCGTACCACTCGATCGGCCGTACCCTCGCCCGCGCCGTGCGGATAGGCGAGTTCGAAGGCCAGGCCGCTGATCAGGGCGAGCAGCCGTTCCGTCTCCAGTTCGGCCTCGGCCACCCCGGCCCGGGTGAGCGCGGCGGTGACGATGGCGCGGGTGGAGGTGCCCATCCACTCGGTTTCGGCTTCCATCCCGTTCACCAGCCGGGCGCTCGCGACGATCTCGGTGCGCAGCAGCAGGCGGCGCCGGTCGGTGGGGTCCAGCAGCAGTGCGCGGGTGACCGCCTCGAGGTAGGCCCGCCGATCGGCCACCGAGTCGCTGCGCGGCTCGCTGCCGACCGCCGCGAGCCGGCGATCGCGATCGAGTTCGAGTTCTTTGGCGGCAGCCATCAGCAGGCCGTACTGGTCACCGTATTTCCGGCGGAGCGTCTTCCCGTCGAGGCCACAGTGGTCGGCCACCCGGCGCAGTGTGGTCTCGGTGATCCCGCGCGAGGTCACCAGGTCCAGGACGGCGTCGAAGACGGCGCCGTGCTCATCGGTCGTCACGGTCGACGCTCCTTTCCGGGCACGACGGCAGGACCGGCTTCACCAGTGGGTGCCCGGAACCCAGCGCGCCGCCCGCCGCAGCGCGGTGCCGGTACCGCGTGCCACCCGTGCTCCGGCCCGGGGCAGTGGGGCGCGGCGCGGCCGTGACCGCGGCGCGGGGTGCTCGCCGCCGATGCGGTGGACAACGGGTGTCTCCTCTTCGGAGGTCGGCGTGTCGAGTGGGGTGGCCGGGGCGGATTCCGTCTGTTCGCCGCGGGCGGCGGGGGAGTCCGGGATCATCCGGTAGTAGCGGTGCAGTACGAAGTCACGCAGGCGCGGGGCGAATATCGCGCCGTACTCGCCGAGGGTGCCGATCGGCACGTCGATACGCCGGGGCCGCTGGGTGAGCGCGCGCACGATCGTCGCGGCCGCCCATTCCGGCGTTTCGGCGCGGCCGCCCTGATTACCGGAGGGGGCGATCATGGGGGTCCGGACCAGGGGCAGGTGGATGGTGGTGAAGGTGACCCCGTCGGCCATGGTTTCCACCGCCGCGACCTCGGTGAACTTGTCCAGCGCGGCCTTGCTCGCCAGATAGGCGGAGTATCGCGGGGTGGCCACCTGCACACCCGCGCTGCTGATGTTGACGATATGGCCGAATTTGCGCTCGCGCATCTGCGGTAGCAGCGCCAGGGTGAGTCGCAGCGCGCCGAAGTAGTTGACCGCCATGGTGCGTTCGTAATCGTGTAGCCGGTCGGTGGAGCGGTGGATGGCCCGGCGGATGGAACGACCGGCATTGTTCACCAGCATGTCCACCCGGCCGTGCTCGCCGAGCAGCTTGTCCAGGGTGGCCTCCACCAGGGCGGAGTCGGTGATATCGCAGGGGTAGCCGTAGGCGCGGCCGCCCGCGGCCCGGATCTCCGCCACCGCGGTGGCGAGTTCGTCTTCGCGGCGGGCGAGCAGGAACACCACCGCGCCCTTCTTCGCGACGGCCAGCGCCGCGGCCCGTCCGATGCCCGACGAGGCGCCGGTGATGAGGACATGCCGTCCGGCGAGTTCGTGTTCGGCCTGGTTGGTCCCGGAATCGCTCATGGAACAGCCCCTTTGCGCAGGTCTTTCCGGGCCGAACTTACTCCAAAGTAAGAAAGTGCGCCAGGGCGGGTTCGGTGTTCGAAAACAGGTTCGATTTCGATGCTCGAGATTCGAACATGTGTGCGATACTCAACTCATGACGGACGATCGGATGGCGGATATCTATGCCGCGGTGCGGCTCGGCGGGGCGGATCGGGAGGCGGCGCGCCAGGCGCTGCAACTGCTGTGGGATCAGCTCGGGCCGGCCGGAGAGCCGCTGTACCGGAGCGTGGTGGCCCACCATCTGGCGGATGTCCAGGAGACCGCCGAGGGCGCGTTGTTCTGGGACACCCGGGCGCTCGACTCGGCCTTCGTCCCCGGCGTCCCGCTGGGCGAAGGGCTCCTGGGATTTCTCCCGTCGCTGTATCTGAGCCTGGCCGACAGTCACCGGCTGGTCGGCGATTTCGAGGAGGCCCGCATGCAACTGGCGCTGGCACGCGGGCATGCGAACGTACTCGCCGACGACGCCTACGGCCGGGTGATCCGGGCCGGGGTGGACCATGTGGCGACGCTGCTGGAGGCGCAGTCCACCGAACGGGTGGCCTGCTGACGCGGTATGGGATGGAGCAACGGCCCGCCGAGCTGGGCCGAGATGGAGCGGGTACTGTCCGGGCGGCCGAAGCCCGGACAGTACCCCGGCAACGGCGGGGACGCCCCGGCCTGGAGCAACAGTCGCGGGGCGTACCTGCCCGAACCGGCGGACCCGCCGGGCCCGGTCGTGCCGTACGCGGAACTGCACGCGCATTCGGCGTTCAGTTTCCTGGACGGGGCCTCACAACCGGAGGAGATGGTCGCCGAAGCCGCGCGGCTGGGGCTCTCGGCGATCGCGCTCACCGACCACAACGGCTATTACGGGGTGGTCCGGTTCGCCGAAGCCGCCGCCGAGCACGGGATCGCCGCGGTGTACGGGGCCGAACTCACCCTCGTGGAATCCGGTGCCCCGCAGACCGATTCGGCACCCCGTACCGGCGAACCCGATCCGGACGGCGAACATCTACTGGTCCTGGCCCGCGGGCAGGAGGGCTATCGCCGGCTGTCCCGGCAGCTCGCGGCCGCGCATATGGCGGCCGGGGAGAAAGGGATCCTGCGCTACGACCTCGATGCCCTCACCGAGGCGGCCGGCGGTCACTGGCAGATCCTCACCGGCTGCCGCAAAGGCAAGGTGCGGCGGGCGCTGGCCCAGGATCTGCACGTGGGTGGCCGGCCGCTGCGCGCCGAGGCGGCGTTACGGGAACTGTGTGAACGGTTCGGTCCCGACCGGGTGACCGTAGAACTCACCCGGCACGGTCTGCCCGTGGACGACGAAGGCAATACCGTGCTCGCCGCGCTTGCCGAACGGGCCGGTGTGCCGGTGATCGCCACCACCGCCGCGCATTTCGCGACCCCGGACCGCAGTCGCCGCGCCGCGGCCCTGGCCGCCATCCGGGCCCGGCGCAGCCTCGATGATCTCACCGGCTGGCTGGCCCCCACCGGGGCCGGTTATCTGCGGTCGGGAGCGGAGATGGCCCGGTTGTTCGCCGAATTCCCCTCGGCCGTGCCGAACTCGGTGGAACTGGCCCGCGAATGCGCGTTCGATCTACGGCTGATCGCGCCCCGGCTGCCGCCCTTCGATGTGCCCGCCGGTCACGACGAGAACTCCTGGCTGCGCGAACTCACCCGGCGCGGCGCCGCCGCCCGCTACGGCCCGCCCGCCGCGAACCCGGCCGCCTACCGGCAGCTCGAACACGAACTCGCGGTCGTCGCCCGGCTCGGTTTCCCGGGATACTTCCTGGTGGTGCACGATATCGTGCGTTTCTGCCACGAGCACGACATTCTGTGCCAAGGCCGGGGCTCGGCCGCCAATTCCGCGGTCTGCTACGCCATCGGTATCACCAATGTCGACCCCGTCGCGAACAAATTGCTGTTCGAACGGTTCCTCTCCCCGGAACGTGACGGACCCCCCGATATCGATGTCGATATCGAATCCGACCGCCGCGAGGAAGCGATCCAATACGTCTATCGCCGGTACGGCCGGGAGAATGCGGCACAGGTGGCGAATGTGATCACCTACCGCGGGAAGTCCGCGGTCCGCGACGCGGCCCGCGCGCTCGGCTTCGCCCCCGGTCAGCAGGATGCCTGGAGTAAACAGGTGAGTCGGTGGACGGGTGTCGGAGCGGAAACCGGGACCGATATCCCCGCACCGGTACTGGCCCTGGCCGCCGATATCGAAGGACTGCCGCGGCATCTGGGCATCCACTCCGGCGGCATGGTGATCTGCGACCGGCCCATCGCCGACGTATGCCCGGTGGAATGGGCGCGAATGGCCGACCGCAGCGTGCTGCAGTGGGACAAGGACGATTGTGCCGCGGCGGGACTGGTGAAATTCGATCTGCTGGGCCTGGGCATGCTCTCCGCCCTGCACTACATGATCGACCTGGTGCGCGAGCACATCGGCGTCACGGTCGAACTGCACACCCTGGACCTCGCCGAACCCGGGGTGTACGAGATGCTGTCCCGAGCCGATTCGGTGGGTGTGTTCCAGGTGGAATCCCGGGCCCAGATGGCGACCCTGCCGCGATTGAAACCGCGAAAGTTCTTCGACCTGGTGGTCGAGGTGGCGCTGATCCGGCCCGGCCCGATCCAGGGCGGTTCGGTGCACCCGTACATCCGCCGGAAGAACGGGCTGGAAAAAGTCACCTTCGACCACGAAGCCCTGCGCAATTCGCTCGAGCGCACCCTCGGGGTGCCGCTTTTCCAGGAACAACTCATGCAGATGGCCGTGGACGTCGCGGGATTCACCGCCGCCGAAGCCGATCAGCTGCGGCGGGCCATGGGTTCGAAACGGTCCCCGGAGAAAATGGAACGGTTACGGGGCCGGTTGTACCAGGGCATGCGGGATCTGCACGGCATCACCGGTGAACTCGCCGACCGCATCTACGAGAAACTCCGTGCCTTCGCGAATTTCGGTTTTCCGGAAAGTCATTCGCAGAGTTTCGCCGCGCTGGTGTTCTACTCCGCCTGGTTCAAACTGCACTATCCGGCGGCGTTCTGCGCCGGACTGCTGCGCGCCCAGCCGATGGGTTTCTATTCGCCGCAGTCGCTGGTCGCCGACGCCCGCCGGCACGGGGTCGTCGTGCACGGTCCGGATATCAATGCCGGCGCGGCCGAGGCCACCCTGGAACGGCACGGGACCGAGGTGCGGCTGGGCCTGGCGGCCGTGCGTTCCATCGGCTCGGACCTTGCGGAGAAGATCGTGGCCGCCCGGGCCGAAGGCGGGCCCTATACGTCGTTCCTCGACCTCACCGGGCGCGTGGAGATGACCGTCCCGCAGGCGGAATCCCTGGCCACCGCCGGCGCGCTCGGCAGTCTGGGTTACTCCCGCCGCGAAGCATTATGGGCGGCCGGCGCGGCGGCCGGAGAACGGCCCGACCGCCTGCCCGGGACCGGTGCCTCCACCACCACACCCACCCTGCCCGGCATGAGCGACCTCGAACACGCCGCCGCCGACGTCTGGGCGACCGGAGTCTCGCCCGGCAGTTACCCCACCCAGTTCCTGCGGCCCCGCCTCGACGCGCTCGGAGTGATCCCGGCAGCCGGCCTGCTCTCGGTCCCCGACGGCACCCGGGTACTGGTCGGCGGTGCGGTGACCCACCGGCAGCGTCCCGCCACCGCCGGCGGGGTCACCTTCCTGAACCTGGAAGACGAAACCGGCATGGTGAACGTGGTGTGCTCGGCCGGGCTGTGGACCCGGTACCGCCGCATCGCGCAGAGCTCCCCGGCACTGCTGATCCGCGGCCGGATCCAGAACGCGGAAGGCGCGGTGAGCATCTATGCCGAACACCTGAGCCGCCTGGATATGCGCATAGCCTCCCGCTCCCGCGACTTCAGGTGATTCGCCGGCGTCTGCGGATGTGGTGAAGAAATGCGACGGATGTCGACCTCCGCGAAACCGACGCCGCCCTCGCCGCCGAACGCGATCGCTTCGCGACCGCGAATCCTCATAACAGAAGTCGCGCAGGTCAGCCGGGCAGATCCGGCGGGCAGCAGGGGTCGGTGCGCCGACCCGCAGACAGCGCCGGTACGCAGCCTTCCCATTCGGGTATCCGATCCCGGAACCGCCCACTACGCTGCCAGCATGCGAACGCTCGGTGTGTTGTTTCTGGTTGTGTGCGGGTCGGTCCTACTCACCGGATGTGGGGACGACTCCCATTCCAGCACTGCGGATCACATGATGTCCTTCGAAGGCGGAGCGCCCGCACCCGCCACGGCACCGGGGATCCGGGTGCAGGAGGCGCCGGCCCGCGAACAGGCTCCCTCGCCCGCCCCGGAGGCCGCCGACCAGGCCACCGAGCGGAAAGAGGTCGTCACCGGCACAATAGATCTCACCGCCGACGACCCCATCGCGGCCGCGCAGACCCTCGTCGATCGGGTGACCGAACTGGACGGGCGGGTCGACCAGCGCACCGAGAATCCCGGGACCGCCGACGACGATCCGCACGCGAATCTGGTCGTCCGGATCCCGGCCACCGATACCGACGCGTTCATCGAGGGCCTGAGCGATCTCGGCGAGATCACCCAGATCAGCACCAACCGTGACGATGTCACCCTGCAGTGGCAGGATCTCGACGCCCGGATCACCGCGCTGCGGGCCTCGGCGGACCGGTTGCGTGATCTCATGGCGCGCGCCGCCAACACCGCCGACCTGATCGCCGCGGAGGAGGCGCTCGCCGACCGGCAGGCCGAACTCGACAGCCTCACCGGGCAGCGGCGGTATCTCGACGATCAGATCTCGCTGTCCACTCTCACCGTCGATATCCGGAGCGTGGCCGAGCAGACGGTCGAGGACGGGCCCGCCAATTTCTGGGACGGGGTCGTGGACGGCTGGAACTCGCTGTTCGACTGGCTGAAGGGCGCGGTGGTCTTCGTCGGCCAGGTGCTGCCGTGGCTGCTCTTCCTCGCCCTTCTCGGTGCGATCGTCGGCGCCTTCGTCGGGCTGGCCCGCCGGCTGGGCGGCGCACGCGCTGCCGCCCCGGCGGCCGGCAACTCGACCGCGCGGGTCGAGACCCCGGTGCCCGGGACCGTGCGGACCGCTGCCGAGCCCGGCGACGCACCGGGCAAGACCACGAAGGAAGTGGACGAGTCCGCGACGGGCACGGGCCGGGCGGCGACCGACACGGACGAGACGGCGACGGGTACGGGGCGGGCGTCGGCGGGTACGGACGAGACGGCGAAAGATACGGGCCGGGCAGCGACGGGCGCGGACGAGTCCGCCCCGACCGGGGACGAGGCCGTCGATCCGGACGGTCCGGATACGGACCGGGCCTGATCGGTGCCCACCACGGTCCGCGCGGTGCTCACGCCGAACAGCAGGAAGGGCCCGCTGGTCGAAACCCTGCCCGACGGCACGCTACAACTGTGGGTGCGGGCGCCGGCCGTGGAGGGGAAAGCGAACCGTGCCGCGGCCGAACTCCTGGCCGCGCATCTCGGTGTCCCGAAGAGCGCGGTCCGGCTCACCGGCGGGGCGACCTCCCGGTACAAACGGTTCGAGATCGCCGACTGAACCGCCGGTGTCCGGGTCAGACCGCTCCGGGAAACCCGTGCTGCCGCCACGCCTCGTACACCGCGACCGCGGCCGCGTTGGCCAGATTCATCGACCGGCGGCCGGGCAGCATGGGGATGCGCACCTCGGCATCGATGTGCTCGTCGGCGAGCACCTCCGCCGGTAGACCCGTCGGTTCCGCACCGAACAGCAAAATGTCGCCGGGCCGGTAGGCGATCTCGGTGTGCGGGGTGGTGGCCCGGGTGGTGAACGCATACACCCGCTCGGGCCGCAGCTGTTCCCACGCGGTCGCCAGGTCCGGGTGCACTGTCACCGAGGCGAGGTCGTGATAGTCCAGCCCGGCCCGGCGCAGCTTCGCCTCCGACATATCGAAGCCGAGCGGTTCGATCAGATGCAGCTCACTGCCCGTGCCGGCGGCGAGCCGGATGGCATTGCCCGTATTGCCCGGTATGCGAGGTTCATGGAACATCAATCGGAACACAGCCGACCAGTCAATCAGGTGCGGCGGCGCCACGGTGATCGAGCCGGATGATCGAGCGGTGGCCGCGAGGGTGCCGAACACATCGCCGGGGCGGGCGCTACCGCTATCGCGACGCCCTGACCACAGCGAATACGATCACCGGCATGGCGCGGGGGCCGCGCACGGCACGGATTGCGGCGGCGTACCGTAGGGCCGCCCACTCTGCAGGAATGCGCTTCCGGTGGTCGAATGGGCTGTCCGATTCATTCCGGAGGGAGAAATATGGCCGTGCTGCAGGGCCACGATAATCCAGGCGACGACGCGAGGGGCGTGAGCGATCCGGGTGCCGGCCCGGAGAAGCTGAGCCGCCAGCTGGCGAACCGACATATCCAGCTGATCGCGATCGGCGGCGCGATCGGCACCGGGCTGTTCATGGGCTCGGGTAAGACGATCTCGCTCGCCGGCCCCTCGGTGATCCTCGTCTACATGATCATCGGCTTCTTCCTCTTCTTCGTCATGCGGGCGATGGGGGAGCTGCTGCTGTCGAACTCCGGGTACAAATCGTTCAGCGATTTCGCCGGTGATCTGCTCGGCCCGTGGGCGGGGTTCTTCACCGGCTGGACCTACTGGTTCTGCTGGGTGGTCACCGGTATCGCCGATGTGGTGGCCATCGCCGGGTACGTGTCCTACTGGTGGGCGGATCTGCCGCTGTGGATACCCGCGCTGGTCTGCATCGTCGTTCTGCTGGTCCTCAATCTGCCCACGGTGCGCGCATTCGGTGAGACCGAGTTCTGGTTCGCGCTGATCAAGGTGATCGCCATCGGCGCGCTGATCGTCACCGGACTGGTGATGGTGATCACCGGTTTCACCGGTGACAGCGGCACCACCGCCTCGCTGGCCAACCTGTGGAACGACGGCGGTTTCTTCCCGACCGGGCCCATGGGTTTCGTGGCCGGATTCCAGATCGCGGTCTTCGCCTTCGTGGGTATCGAACTGGTGGGCACCACGGCGGCCGAGGCCGAGAATCCCGAACGCACGCTGCCCCGCGCGATCAACTCCATCCCGGTGCGCGTCCTGCTGTTCTACGTCGGCGCCCTGATCGTCATCTGCGCGGTGACCCCGTGGCGGGAGGTCTCGGCCGACGAGAGTCCGTTCGTGGCGATGTTCTCCCTGGCCGGGCTAGGTGTCGCGGCGAGTGTGGTCAACTTCGTGGTACTCACCAGCGCCACCTCCAGCGCGAACTCGGGGATCTACTCCACCTCGCGGATGGTGTACGGCCTGGCCGGTGACAGGGACGCCCCCGCCTTGTTCGGGAAGCTGTCCCGGCGCAAGGTCCCGGCCAACGCGCTGCGTTTCTCGTGCGCGTTCCTGCTGATCGGGGTGGTGCTGCTCTACGCGGGACAGTCCATCGTCGAAGCGTTCACCGTCGTCACCACCATTTCGTCGCTGTGCTTCATGTTCGTCTGGACGATGATCCTGGCCAGCTACCTGGTCTACCGGAAGCGGCGGCCGCATCTGCACGCCGCGTCGACGTTCAAACTCCCGGGCGGTGTGCCGGCGGTCTGGGCGGTGCTGGCCTTCTTCGTGTTCCTGGTCTGGGCGCTCACCCAGAAGAGCGACACCCTGCAGGCCCTGCTGGTGACCCCCATCTGGTTCGTGGTGCTGGGCGCGGCCTATCTGGTGGTGCGGCGCAGTCCGCACCATGCCGCGCTGCGCGAGCGGCATCGGGAGAAGGTCCTCGCCGAGAACGCCGCGCTGCGCTGATCTGCGCTGTGTCGATCCGCCCCGCCTCCGGTGGGGCGGATCGGGGCATTCGGGACCCCGCTAGATGTGCTCGGGGAGGTCGGCGCGCAGTCGGCGCGCGTGCTCCGGGTGGCCGGGGCGTCGCGTGGACATTCGGCGTCGCCGAGGCGGACTACGAACAGCTCGTGCAGACCTGGTCGGCCGGATCTGGAACAATCGCCCCCGTGACCGACGCCGCGACCCCGACCCACGACGATCCCGGCACCGGCAGCCGATGGGCCGGTTTCCTACGCTGCCATCTGCCGATGGTCGTGGTGGCGGTGGTGGTGCTGATCGCCGTGGTGTTCGTCGCGCAGGATCGGTGGCGCCGTGGCGCCTTCTTCTTCGGCGGCGCGACCCTCATCGCGGCCGCGTTCCGGCTGTGCCTGCCGACCGCCCGGGTCGGCCTGCTCGCGGTCCGCGGCAAACCGTTCGATGTGGGCGCGCTGACCCTGCTGGGCGGCGCCGTGGTCTTCCTCGCCGCGACCATCAACACCCTCGGCGTGGGCTGACCGGGCCGACGGACCCGCGGGCGCTCAGCGTCCGGCGCGAGCCAGGTTCATCGTCTGGGCCAGCAGTTTGCCGATGGCCGCCGCCTCGGTGAGGAAGGCATCGTGGCCGTCGCGTGACGAGATCACCTCGAAATGCCGGCAGCCGGCCAGCCCGTCGGCCAGTTCCTGCTGGGTGTGCAGCGGGTACAGCCGGTCGGAATCGATACCGCCCACGATGCACGGCACCTCGGCGGCGGCCATCGCCGCCGCGATCCCGCCGCGGCCACGGCCGATATCGTGCCGGTTCATCGCCTCGCTCAACAGCACATAGGTCGCCGGGTCGAAGCGCCGGCCCAGCTTCTCGGCCTGGTACTCGAGATAGCTCTGCACCGCGTACCGGCCGCCGTCCCAGGGATCCTCGCCCTCCTGCGGGCTGTTGGCGAACCGGCTGTCCAGTTCGGCCTCGGTGCGGTAGGTGAGGTGCGCGATCCGGCGCGCGATACCCAGTCCGGCCATCGGCGCGCGCCCGGTGCCGTGGTAGTCGCCGCCCAGCCAGTCCGGGTCGCTGGTGATCGCCGCGATCTGGGTGCTCTGGGTGCCGATCTGGTCGGCGGTGGCCCGCGGGCCCACCGCGAGGACCAGTGCGGCGGCCAGGCGCTGCGGTGCGAGCAGCATCCATTCGAGGACGCGCATACCGCCCATCGAACCGCCGATCGCCGCGGCCAGCCGGGGCACACCGAGCCGGTCGAACAACTTCAGTTCGGCCGCGACCTGGTCGCGGATGGAGATCCCCGGGAACCGTGAACCCCAGGGCGCGCCGTCCGGTGCGAGCGAGGCCGGGCCGGTGCTGCCCTGGCAGCCGCCGAGGACATTGGTCGCCACCACGCACCACTCGTCGGTATCGATCGGCGCCCCCGGGCCGACCATCCCGTTCCACCATCCGGCCTGTGGATGGTCGTCGTCCGGGTCGCCCGAGACGTGGGAGTCACCGGTCAGCGCGTGCTCGATCAGGACGATGTTGTCCAGGGCCGGGGACAGTTCCCCCCAGCGCTGCACGGCCAGCCGGACCTGCGGCAGCCGGGCGCCGTTCTCGAGGGTGAGTTCGCCGATGTCGACGTATCCGAGAGTGCCGTCGGGCGGCGGTAACTGGGCCACCGGACGAGCGGTGGTCGATTCGGTGCCCACTTTCACGTGAGGGATTCCGCTGAACCCGCGAACGGCACTGATGCCCGGAGCGTATGAATCGCCGCTGTGGATCCGGTGGTGCGGGCGCGGAGGCCGCCGGGCGCGACCGCCGGTCGCCGGCGGATAGCTCCGGCAGCGGTCGCACCACGGATACTGTGATCGCTCATATCGTGCTCCAGAAAATGGGGGATTTCTCGTCGAGTCGTGAGAACGCCGCGGTCAACGCGACCAGTACCGGCACAAATCGACGACCTCCTGACGTGCGCTTGCTCCCGGCTCCCGGGAGCCAGGTCATCACCCGGAGCACCCCACCGCAGCAGGAGGGTTGCCGGCCAGCGAGCCGGGGCTTGATGCTGACACTCATGACCTGCCGAACATGGTAACCGGGCACCGATACGGATCGAAATCGGTATGCGCGCCCACCAGGTAATCTTGTGGCGTGTCTCACCCATGTGAGATCTCACGAACGGGGCTGGCTGCACCGTGAGACCGCCACAAGCAGTACGCTCGTCTTGGTTACACCAGACGTCTCGTGGACAACGCGGGATGTATACGTTGTCTGTTGAACAGCTGGGGTCCGCTCACAAGCGTGTTCGCCTGGCCGTGCAATGAGGGCACCAGTCTTAGGAGGACACGAAGATCCATGTCCAAGATCAAGGTTGAAGGCACCGTCGTTGAACTCGACGGCGACGAGATGACCCGGATCATCTGGCAGTTCATCAAGGACAAGCTGATCCACCCGTACCTCGATGTGAACCTCGAGTACTACGACCTCGGCATCGAATACCGCGACAAAACCGACGACCAGGTCACCGTCGACGCCGCCAACGCCATCAAGCAGCACGGTGTCGGCGTCAAATGCGCGACGATCACCCCCGACGAGGCCCGCGTCGAGGAATTCGGCCTCAAGAAGATGTGGCGGTCGCCCAACGGCACCATCCGCAACATTCTCGGCGGCACCATCTTCCGCGCGCCGATCATCATCTCCAACGTTCCGCGCCTGGTACCGGGCTGGACCAAGCCGATCATCATCGGCCGTCACGCCTTCGGCGACCAGTACCGCGCCACCGACTTCAAGGTCTTCCAGGCCGGCACCGTCACCCTCACCTTCACCCCCGAGGACGGCAGCGAGCCCATCGTGCACGAGGTCGTGCAGATGCCGGAGGACGGCGGCGTCGTGATGGGCATGTACAACTTCAAGAAGTCCATCGAAGACTTCGCGCGCGCCTCGTTCAACTACGGGCTGCAGCAGAACTACCCCGTCTACATGTCGACGAAGAACACCATCCTCAAGGCCTACGACGGCATGTTCAAGGACACCTTCGAGGCGGTCTTCGAAGCCGAGTTCAAGAGCCAGTTCGCGGCGGCCGGTCTCACCTACGAGCACCGGCTGATCGACGATATGGTCGCCTCCTCCATGAAGTGGGAGGGCGGCTACGTCTGGGCCTGCAAGAACTACGACGGCGACGTGCAGTCCGACACGGTCGCGCAGGGCTTCGGATCGCTCGGCCTGATGACCTCGGTGCTGCTGACCCCGGACGGCCGGACCTGTGAAGCCGAGGCCGCCCACGGCACGGTCACCCGGCACTACCGCCAGCACCAGCAGGGCAAGCCGACCTCGACCAACCCGATCGCGTCGATCTTCGCCTGGACCCGCGGCCTCGAACACCGGGGCAAGCTGGACAACACCCCCGAGGTCATCGGTTTCGCCCAGACCCTGGAAGACGTGGTCATCAAGACCGTCGAGGGCGGGCAGATGACGAAGGACCTCGCGCTGCTGGTCGGCGGGGACCAGGGCTACCTCACCACCGAGGAGTTCCTGGCCGCGCTGGACGCCAACCTCGCGCGTGCGCTGAGGTAGCACCCCACCTTGTCGATGCCCCTGCCCGCGATGGGTGGGGGCATCGCCATATGTGGCGGCGCCGCCCAGGTCGGGGCGGGGCGAGGTGGGTTCACGTTCGGACCCGGGTGGGGGCTCGCTCGCCACGGCGGGACGTGTGGGCTTACTGGTGAGGGCAGGAGGTGTGAACTCACTTGTGAAGGCGGGACATGTGGGCTCGCTCGTGAAGGTGCTGTGTTTTTTGGCGCCGCCTGCGGCGGCGCGGGGTTGAGGCCCCCTGGGTCTCGCCGTTTCGGCCTCGAGACTCGCGCCTGCGGCGCATGCGCTTCGAGGCCGAAACGGC
>NZ_JBKOOL010000122.1:0-17217 GCF_046764065.1 Nocardia sp. NPDC002869 | reverse complement strand
GGCCGCGGGCCGGATCGGTTTCGGCGGCCCCGGGAGCGGTCGCGGCCGGGCGGCCGTCGCGTACGGCTTCGCCGATGGCACGGCGCTCCCCGGATCCGCAGACCGGACGACCCGGACCAGGGAAGCCGCCACACGAGATCGGACCGATCACGCGCCCCGCACTGCGGAAAGGTGACCAGGCCGAGTAGCCGGCGTTGTTGACGACCACGTCGACCCGCCCGAATTCGGCGACAGCGAATTCGACGGCGGCCGCGGCATACACCGTGTCCGCCGGCGGCCTCGCACGTCACCTGCCTGTCCGGTCGGGCAGGACGCCGCCGGGCACCACGGCCGGGGCAGCGATGGCCGCCGTGCCGGAAACCTGTGCACGGGGTGTCGTGGCTGCCGCCTTCCGCACCATCCTCGTGTGGCCGAAGGTAACGAGGCGCACCGTCCCGCCGATTGCCTTTCCGAGGTGCCGACACAGGCACACTCACCCTCCGGGACAACGGTTTTCGGAACATTGCTGCAAGGAGATCGATTCACGATGACACAACTTCACGGCTCGCCCCGAGCGATTCGCTTCGCCATCGGCGCGGCCGCCCTCGGAATCATCGCGGGTGCGACGACCCTGGCAGCACCACCGGCCTCGGCCACGGTCACCGGCATCGGCATCGCGCCCTCGTTCACTCTCGGCACCCACCGCTACGGAACGACCTGCACCTACACCGTGCGGGTGACGGTCGACGACAACACCAAACCGGTGTACTTCTTCGAGGAGGGCCAGGGCCCCACCGGCTTCGCCCAGGCGATGCCCTCCGGCGGCGAGACACAGGCGACCTGGATACCGTCCAGGCCGGGTATCGGCTATATCTATGCCGTCCAGCCGGACGCGTGGCCGGAGACCCGGCAGGTGGTCGACGTCGGTACCGGCATCAATTTCGGTTCCGCTTGCGTCGCGCTCTGAATCGCGCCCGCAGTAGCCGCGTGCTGAACACCTGGTCCGGCCGGTGCCGCCACCCGCACAGGTGTGGATGCCCCGGCCGAAGGCGATGTGCTCGCGGGCGTTGCGCGACCGACCCGGAATTCATCGGGGTTCCGGTACCCCGTAGTCGTGCACATTCAGCCGGGAGAACTCGGCCATCCGCTCGTGCACGGCGTCGGCGAGATCGATCAGCAGGTCGCGACGACGCTCTGCTCGAGACCGGCGGCTACGACGCGATGCAGGTGCGGGAGGTGGCCCGGGCCGCGAGGAACTCATCCTGGCCGCCTCACCAGCCTGGTGTACGGACTCCTGGGACGCGTCGCCGGCGGCGAAATCGAGGTGACCGCAATCGTTCCCGCAGTCGACCGCGCCATCTACCGGACGACCATCGGCTACGAGGCCGACCGCGGATAGCGACAGCGTCCGGCACATGACCAGCACCGAAGGCTCGGTGCCCCACGCCATAAGTCGGCTCGTATGGCCCTGACCGGCGGGTATACCGCACTACTAAGGTTAGGTTTACTTGTGCTAGCGTGCATCTGCTCCCTCGACACAGGTTGTGCATGTCGGCCCACCGTGATCGCTCGAGGCGACACCTGTACCCGACAGACAGAAAGCTGTGGCGAACGTGAAGATTTCTGTGGGCCGGATCGGCCTCGTAGCCGTCACCGCCGTACTGGCGAGCACCCTCGTCGCCTGCGGGCACTCCGAGCAGGTCGACGACGCCGGCGCCGTCACCACCGGAGAGGGCAGTACCACCTACCCCCTGGTTCTCGACAACTGCGGCAAAACGGTCACCGTCGACGCGGCGCCGCAGCGGGTTGTCTCGCTGGATCAGGGATCGACCGAGATCCTGCTGTCGCTCGGTCTCGGCGACCGCGTGGTGGGAACCGCATCGTGGACGGATCCCGTTCGCGAGAATCTGGCGGCGGCGAACGAAGCGGTTCCCCGGCTCGCCGACAACGCCCCGACCTACGAGGTCGTCCTGGGTGCCGATCCCGACTTCGTCACCGCGTCGTTCGGCCGGCACTTCAAGCAGGGTGGCGTCGCGGAGCGCACCCGGTTCGCCGAGACCGGGATCGAATCGTATCTGTCTCCGACCGACTGCGAGAAAGGCGTGAGCATCAATGGTGGCGGGAAGCGCACCACGCCGCTGACGATGGACGCGCTGTACCAGGAAATCGGTGAGCTCGCCGCCATCTTCGATGTGAACGAGCGGGGCGCGCAGCTCATCGACGAGCTGCGGCGCCGCGAGACCACGGCGCTCGCCGGTATCGAGAAGTCGAACGTGTCGATCGGGTTCTGGTTCGCCGATACGAAGAGCCCGTACGTGGCCGGCGGTCTGGGTTCGGCGAACCTGCTCGCCACCACGGTCGGTGCCACCAACGTGTTCGCGGACCTGACCGACGACTGGCCCGCCGTCGGCTGGGAGACCGTGGTGGAACGCAACCCGGACGTCCTCGTCCTCGGCGACCTCCTGCGCAACCGCTTCCCCGGAGATCTGCTCGCCGACAAGATCGCCTTCCTCGAATCCGACCCCGTGACGCGGAACCTCGACGCCGTGCGCAACAAGCGGTACATCGCGCTGCACGGTGCGGAGATGAACCCGTCCATCCGCGCCGTCGACGGACTCGAAAAAGTAGCCGCCGGCCTTCGCGACCTGCAGGTGCCCAACTGACCGCCACCCGCGACCGCGCCGATACCGCCGCCCCCGGACCGATTCGGGGGCGGCAGTGGGTCGTCGGGTCGCTGATCGTGGTCGGCGGGGTCGTCGCGCTCACCTTGTCTGTTCTCGTCGCGGTCACCCTGGGCCCGGCGGAGATCTCGTCGGTGAATGTCCGTGACATCCTGGCCGATCATCTCGGTCTCGCCGACATTCCGGTGCGGCCCGCGAAGAACGCGATCGTGTGGGAGGAACGGCTGCCGCGTGCGCTGGCGGCTGCCGCGTGCGGCGCCGGGCTCGGAATCTGCGGCGCGATCATGCAGTCGCTGCTGCGCAACCCGCTCGCGGACCCGTTCGTCCTGGGCATCTCGTCGGGCGCGTCGACCGGTGCCGTGATCGTGGGGGTCCTCGGCGTCGGCGGCACCGCGCTCGGTCTGTCCGGCGGGGCGTTCATCGGGGCACTGGTCGCGTTCGGGCTGGTACTGCTGCTCGCCCGCCTCGCCGGCGGCAGCAACGACCGCGTCATCCTCGCGGGGGTGGCCAGTACGCAGCTGTTCTCGGCGCTGACCTCGTTCGTCATCTTCGCGTTCGCGGACTCCGACGAGACCCGCGGTGTGATGTTCTGGCTGCTCGGATCACTCGAAGGCGTCCGCTGGGACGATGTCAGGCTGTGCGCGGTGGTGGTGCTCCTCGGGACTGCGGTGTGCCTGTACTTCGCGCACGCCCTGGATGCGTTCGCCTTCGGTGACGATGTCGCGGCATCGCTCGGCATCTCGGTCGGGAAGATCCGGCTCATGCTCCTGGTGGTCACCGCGGTCCTCACCGCGACCCTGGTCAGCGTCGCCGGTGCGATCGGTTTCGTCGGGCTCGTGCTCCCGCACGCGGCGCGGTTCCTGCTGGGGCCGCGACACAGCCGGTTGATTCCCGCGACGGCCTTGCTGGGGGCGGTCTTCATGGTGTGGGTGGACGCCGTCTCCCGCGTCGCCTTCGCGCCCACCCCGCTGCCGGTGGGCGTCGGCACCGCGCTGGTCGGTGTGCCCGCGTTCATCGTCATCCTGTCGCGCCGGAGGAGGAAACAGTGACTTTGCACGCGGCTGCCGTCACCTGGAACCGCGGCGGTGCGCTGGTCGTCGACGGAGTCACTGTGACGATGGCGCCGGGCGAGACCCTGGGCCTGCTCGGCCCGAACGGGTCCGGGAAATCGTCACTGCTGCACCTGCTCAACGGTGTCGTGCGCCCGACCGCGGGCGTCGTGACCCTCGACGGCGACGACCTGTCCACCCTCCGCCGTAAGGAGGTCGCGCGCGCGGTGGCCGTCGTGAGCCAGCACGCCGACACCGACCTCGACATCACGGTCGGCGACGTGGTGCGCCTGGGACGCATCCCGCACCGCACAACTTTCGGCGGCAACCCGGCCGCCGACGAGGCCGCGGTGACGGCCGCGCTCGAGCACACCGGCCTCACCTCGAAAGCGAACCGGCTCTGGCACCGGCTCTCCGGCGGGGAGAAACAACGCGTCCAGATCGCCCGTGCCCTGGCCCAGGAGCCGCGGGAGCTCCTGCTGGACGAGCCGACCAATCACCTGGACATCCATCACCAGCTGGAGTTGCTGGCGCTCGTCACCCGGCTGCCTGTCACCAGCGTGATAGCCCTGCACGACCTCAATCTCGCCGCCATGTTCTGCGATACGGTGATCGTCTTGAAGGAGGGCCGGGTCGTGGCCGGCGGAAAGCCCGCCGAGGTTTTGACCTCCGACCTGATCGCCCAGGTGTACAACGTCCGTGCCGAAGTCATCGTCGACGAGTCGAAGGGGCGGCTGTCGATCCTGTTCGAACCGGGTCCGGTTGCCGTCGCCGCGCGCTGACGACCGGCAGGCCTCGGCGGTGGCGGATACGACAGCACGGACCCGCCGGCCGCGTGGCCCCCGGTGGTCGCTGCTGACCGGCCTGGCGGCTGCGACCCCGACGGTCCGGCTGCTCGTCCTGACGCAACTCGCGTTCAATATCGGATTTTTCATGGTGCTGCCGTACCTGTCGGTGCACTTGACGGAGGATCTCGGTCTGCGGGCGGCGTTCGTCGGCGTGGTACTCGGGCTCCGCACCTTCTCCCAGCAGGGCCTGTTCTTCATCGGCGGTTCGCTCGCGGACCGGTGGGGCGTGAAGCCGGTGGTCCTCGCCGGATGTGTGTGCCGGATCCTCGGCTTCGCCGGGTTGGCCTTCGCCGGGTCGGTGCCCGGGATCGTGGTGGCGACCATCCTGACCGGGTTCGCCGGCGCGCTGTTCTCGCCGGCTGTCGAGTCCGCCCTCGCCACCGCCGCGGGGAGCGCCGAGAACGGTGGCGGGTCCCGGACGGATGCCTTCGCACTGTTCGCGGTATGCGGTCAGATCGGCGCGTTCGCCGGCCCGCTGCTCGGATCGTTGCTGCTGGCGGTCGACTTCTCCGTCGCGTGCCTGGTCGCGGCAGGTCTCTTCGGCGCGATCCTGGTCGTCCATCTGTGCCGGCTTCCCGCACACCCCGGAGCCCACGCCACCGACGGGTGGCTCGACGGCTGGCGGGAAGTGGTCGCGAACAGGACCTTCCTCCTCTTCGCCGTGGCGATGAGCTCCCAGCTGGTGGCCTACAACCAGCTGTATCTGCTGTTGCCCCTGGAGATCGAACGCGCGTGGGGTTCGCAGGCCCCGCTGGGCTGGTATTTCGCTCTGGCGTCGGTATTCGTCGTCCTCGCCCAACTACCCATCACGCGACGGGTGCGCACCGCCACCGCACTGCCCGCGGGTCTGACCGTGATGGCCGCCGCATTCGTCGTGATGGCTCTCCTCGCGCCGGCGCAACTCCATGGTCTGCCCGCGCTGGTCCCCGCCGCCGCGTTCGCCCTGCTCCTGGCCCTCGGACAGATGATCACCATGCCCGTCGCCCGAGATCTGGTGCCGCGTCTCGCCGCCGAGCGCCGCCTCGGGTCGTATTACGGGCTCCTCGCCTCCATCGGCGGACTCGGTGTACTGGTCGGCTCGGTGATCATCGGAGCCCTGGTCGACGCGATGCCGGCCGCCACCGGCTGGGGACTCGCCGCGCCGTGGTGCGCGGTCGCCCTGGCTCTCCTCGGGAGCGCTCTGTTCCTGATACTGCAGCTGCGCTCACGTAGCGCCGGCTCAGAGGCCGCGGCTATCGAGTCAGCAGAGTGATGCCGGCGGCGGCGAAGCCGAGCCACTGCTGCCACGGCGGCAGGAAACCGGTCTCGGCCGGCGGCGATACCGAATCCCAGCAGCAACCACATGGCGGGCGCCGCCCGAACATGTCGATATCACGCACGGGGACAGTGCCGAGGCGTACTACGCGCACCCCGGCCTGTACCGGGTCGTCGCCGAGTACATTGCCCCGCCGGACGAGAGTCCCGGAAAGCCACTATTGGGTACATTCCTGCCACGGCGTCGCGGCCGCGCCGAAATCCACCGATTGAAGCCGCGACCGCCGGGTATGTCGCAGATATCCACCAAAACCGAACAGTCGGAGGTAGATATCGTGGCCGAGAAGCAGACTGGCCCCCGGGAAGGACTGGAAGGCGTCGTCGAAGGCGTGAAGGGCAAGGCCAAGGAAGTCGGCGGCACGCTCCTCGACAACACGGACCTACGCGACGAGGGCATCGCCCAGCAGGACAAGGCCGAAGCGCAGCGTGAGGTCGCGGAGAAGGAAGCCGAAGCCGAGAAGGCACGCTCCGAAGCCGACGTACAGGAAGCACGGCAGCGGTCACATCAGGGGCGTTAGCACCGATACCGCCGGCGGTGCCCGAGCGCCGTCCACACGGCGCCCGGCCACCGAACATTCGACGGCGGCCGTCCGGAGTAGTCCGGGCGGCCGCCGTTGTCCTGTCGTCGCGGCGATGAAGGGAATCCACCGATCCCGCTGTGTGCCGGTTGGCGGCCGATCCGACCGACGACGAAGGCGCCCGGATCGCCGACTCGCTTCCTCCCGGCCGAGCGGCTACGGATGCGGGTGAGCCGAGAACAGCTGCCACATCCGGTTGAGCACTTCGGTGCGTCGGGTACCCGTCGGCCAGGTATGGCTGCCGCCGTTGTAGACACGCCACAGGACCTGGGTACCGGACGCGCAGTCCCAGCGCTTCGAATCCTTGATATCGGTCCCGCCGTCGGGTTGCTCGTTCCGGCAGGGACGATCTTCCCAACTCCAGTACACGACATGGCTGTAGGCGATGGGCTTGAGCACAGTGGTGTCGTTCGCCGACGCGAACACGCCCCACGAAACCGCCCGCGCCGGGTCGCAGCCCGTCGGCGGGGGCGCGGGCGCGTAGACCGCGCCCGACGCGAAGAGACCCGGGTCGGTGCAGGCGACGCGGGATGCCATCTGCCCACCGTTGGAATGACCCGAGAGATGGATACGTGTCGAGTCGACACAGTATTTCGCGCGCACGTCGCCCACCACCTTCTTGATATGGGTGATGTCGTAGGCGCCCGCACCCGCGTCCCAGCCCCAGCCCGGGCTCTCCGGTTTGCTACCGCGCGGATAGACCACGATGGCCTTCTGCTGGTCGGCGATCGCATTCCAGCCCGATGCGGTGGCGATATTCTCCGGGGTGCTGTAGCCACCGTGGACGACGACCACGAGCGGTGCCCCGGCGGCGGAGATCCCGGTGGGTACGTGCACCAGATAGTACCGGCCGTCGAAGCCGTCGACCTTCAGGTTGCCACCGGTCGGGGTGGTGGAACAGGCGGCGGCCGCGCCGCCCGGATCTTCGGGGAACTCTTCGTCGGCAGCGGCAAAACCTGCTGCGGATACCATGAGCGACAGGGCCGTACAGGACGCGCCGAAGAGCACGCCCAGGCGTTTGGAAAGGGAGGACGCCACGGAAACTCCTTGTGTGCGAATGTACTTCCTGCTCGCACACTACTCAGGAGGCCATGGATCCGCCCCGGAATCGGCCGGTTCGAGCCCGGCCGGACCTTCTCAGCGGCTCAGCGACGAACGCGCCGCCAGCTCCAGGATCGGCCTCCGGCCCCGGCACGCGCACCCGTACCGAACCCCGCGAGGTGCAGGGCGATCAGCAATAGCCCCAGGGTAACCAGGGTGCCACCGGTGATGGAGTCACCGAGGTCGGCATCCGTCAGATCGAAAAGGAGCGCGAGACCGAATGCGACGGCGGCGGCAATGGCGAGCATGAGAACCTCCTGATGTTCCACCGGAATCGACAACATCCGAGCGGGTTCGCCGAGTTCCTATATCGCACATACCCGCAAAACGCCCCGGCACACGGTGGGTGCCGAAATCACTCGGCCCGCCTGCTATGCGGTGGGCTCGTCCACTCCGAAACGGGCGGCCAGGTCGTCCCGCTGCCGCCGGAGGAATTCCGCGTCCACCACCGCTCCGTGTCCGGGCACGTACACCGCGTCCGCGCCACCCAGCTCGAGCAACCGGTCGAGCGCGGCGGGCCACCGCGATCCGACGGCGTCGGGACCGGCCTGCGGCGCGAGTCATCCCCCACGATCAACCCGGCCGTGCAGTCCCATACCGGCAACCGGCATCGGCCCACACCCTCGGCGAGCCGCTCCCACCCCAGCGCTTCCCACGTCACCGTCATACCGAAACGGTAGCGGTCGACCCGCCGCGGAGAACGCGACGAGGGGCACGGCCCCCGAGTGTGATCGAGCGCTCGGCAAAAAGTCCATTCAGTTTCTATAACATTCCATATGGACTGTTAATATGGGAGGAATGAGCGAAACAGTGGAAACCGCGCCCGGCCGGGCGGGCCGCCGGGAATGGGCGGCGCTGGCCGCGCTGGTCAGCGTGGTGCTGTTGCTCGCCATCGACGGAACCGTGCTCTATCTCGCGGTACCGGCGTTGACCGCCGATATCCGGCCGAGTGCCACACAGCTCCTGTGGATCGGCGATATCTACGGATTCGTGCTGGCCGGGCTGCTCATCACCATGGGCAATCTCGCCGACCGGATCGGGCGCAAACGTCTGCTGCTGATCGGCGCGGGCGCGTTCGGCGCCGCCTCCGTCCTCGCCGCACTGGCGCCCAACGCCGAAACCCTCATTGCCGCGCGGGCGCTGCTCGGGGTGGCCGGGGCGACGCTGATGCCCTCGACCCTGTCCATCGTGCGTGCCGTGTTCACCGATCCGCGGCAGCGGACGACGGCGATCGCCGTATGGTCGGCCGGCGCCACCGCCGGCGCGGCGGCCGGGCCGCTGATCGGCGGCCTGCTGCTCGAGCATTTCTGGTGGGGTTCGGTGTTCCTCATCAATGTGCCGGTCATGGCCGTCGTCCTGGTGGCGGGCGCGCTCCTGTTACCGGAATCCCGCGGCGCCGGCGCACATGCGGTGGACTGGCTGTCCTCGGTGCTGTCCATCGTCGCCATCGTGCCGCTGGTCTACGCGGTGAAACACTGGGCCGGAACCGGGCTCGACCCGACGGTTGCGGTAGCGGCGCTGATCGGGGTGGCCGGTGGCCTGCTCTTCCTGCGCCGACAGTCGCGGCTGACCCTTCCGCTGGTCGATATCTCACTGTTCCGGATGCCCACGTTCAGCGGTGCCGTGCTCTCCACCGCACTGTCGATCTTCGCGTTCCTCGGGCTGCTGTTCTTCTTCTCCCAGTACCTGCAACTCGTCCGCGGGTACGGCCCGCTGCAGGCCGGGCTGGCCGAACTGCCGACGACGCTGGCTTCCCTGGCCGTGATCGCCGTGGTCGGCATACTGGTGGCCCGGTTCGGGGCCGGGCGGACGATCGGCGGCGCGTTGCTGGTGGCCGCCGTCGGTCTCGCCGGGATCGGCTGGGCGGCCACCTCGTCCGGTTTCTGGGCTCTCGGTATCGCGCTGGCGGTCCTGGGTCTCGGTGTCGGCGTGGCCATGACGCTGTCGACGGACGCGGTGGTCACCGCGGTGCCGAAGGAGCGGGCGGGCGCCGCCTCGTCCATCGCCGAGACCGCTTACGAAATGGGCGGCGCACTGGGTATCGCGGTACTGGGTTCGATCCAGCTGGCGCAATACCGCGCGAACCTGGAGCTCGGACCCGGCACCGATCCGGGTGCGGCCGCCGCGGCCCGGGACTCACTCGCGGGCGCGGCGGGGGTCGCGGGCGATTCCGATATCTTCACCCGTGCGGCCCACGCCTTCACCACCGCGCTGCAGTCCACGTCGTATCTCGCGGCGGCCCTGCTCGTGGTCGCGGGGGTGCTGGCCTGGCGCGTCATCCCGTCGCACCGGCCCGCCGCGGACAAGGAGCAGGGGCAGCATGAGCCGGTCTGACCAGGGCCTCACCCGGGACAAGGAACGCACCCGGCTGGCCGTGCTGGAGGCCGCGGAACGGATGTTCGCCGAACGCGGCGGCCGGGTGAGCCTCAGTGATATCGCCGCGGCCGCCGGCGTCACGAAAGGCGGCCTCATGCACCACTTCCCGAACCGGGACGCATTGCTGGCCGGGGTCACCGGACATCTGATCGCGAAAGTGTGGGCCGAGATACACGAGTGCATCGACCTGTCCGAGAACCGGCCCGGGAAGTTCACTCGCGGCTACGTCCGCGCACTGACCAGCGGTAGCGAATCGGTCGCGCGGGCGTTCAGCCCGACCGGACTGGTCGTGACTCTGGGTACGGTCTCCGGCCTCGAGGGACTCTTTGCCGACGACGCGCGGCGGCTGGACGAGGCGTTCGCCGCCGACGGTCTCGCACCCGGCACGACGTCGGTGATCCGCTTCGCGGCCGAGGGGCTGGCCACCGCGGTCAACAGTCCCTATCTCACCGCCGACCGCCTCGAATCGGCACGCACCGAACTGCTGGCCATGACCGAGACCGCGGCACCGGACAACGGGTGAGCCCGCCGCGCGCGTAGCACCCGCGCAAGGTTCATCAGGACGATCGGGGGGCCGAGGCGGTACCAGCGCAGCGTAGGGGCACCCCGGCCCCTCGGCCGTCCGAGCGCGGCACAGCGGTTGTAACGTACCCGGGTATGACTGATCCGCGGGCCGCTGAGCGCGGCGGCGGGCCGGCACTGCGCGATCAGATCCCGCGGCCGGTGCGCTGCTGGAGTTCGTCGATCAGCTGTGACGCCTGCGCCTTCGTCAGCCCCTCCGGCACCTGTTGCCCGGCTTCCTGCGCCAAGGTGTGCAGGTAGGACTCCTGCGGGCCGGTCATCGGTTCGTCACCGGTGGTCCACTGGTCCCGGTCCTTTTCCGGCTGCTGCTGCACCATTACCGCTCCTCTCCACGGCAGAACGAGTGTTCGAAACCCGCGTACCCGGATCGACCGCCTTCAACCAGACCTCCACAGCGGCCCGTCCGCGATCGGACGGCGGCGGCCACGGCCGGCCCGGGGCACCGGCACTGGGAACATCGCCGGTCACCACGGCGGCCGTTCCGGTAGTGTCCGCGCTTCCTGTCGTTGCCCGAACCGCCGAATGTGAGGTTGCTCTTCCAGATGACGAATACCGACGACGACCGGGCACGGCGCGAATTCGCCTTGCAGGTGTTCGGGCATATGCGCGCGGCAGGTATCACCGATGTCTCCTACGACACCGACGAATTCGCCGTCCGCTACGACGGCGGCGACGCTGTTCTGCATCTCGCGAACCTCTTCACGGAGACGCGCGACCGATCGCCGGAGGAAACGCGGGAGTGGCTGGCCCGCATCGTGCCCGCGCTGGTGACGCCCGCGGCCCCACCCGAGAGCTGGGAGGAGGTACGCCCGCTGTTGCGGCCGGTCCTGCGGCCGTCGACCTACGCGCTGGAGGACGAGGGTTCGCGGATACGGCGCCCGCTCTTCCCGTTCGTGGACGAGTTGCTGGCCATCGACTACCCGGATGTCATCGGTTTCCCCGACGAGACGAAGCTCGCCGAATGGGGCGTGACGGCGGACGAAGCGTTGACGGTGGCCCGGGAGAACCTCGCCGCGGTGGTGCCGGTGGCGGAACTACCCGGCGACGGCATCGTGAGGATAGCGGTCGACGAGGCCGACTACCTGTCGTCGTGGATCCTGGTGCCGGATTGGCTGCTCGTCTCGACGACGAACTTCGAGTATCCGCCGGTCGCGTTCATCCCGGATCAGCAGAGCCTGCTGATCGTTCCCGGCGATCCGGAGTTGCTGTCCGCGGCCTTCGAAGCGGTCGAACAGGAATACCGAGAGGCGGCACGGCCGCTCTCGCCCCAGGGGTACACCCTCGACGAATCCGGCCTGGTGATTCCCCTGGACCGGGTGACCACCGCGAACGACGCCGAAGTCGCCCGGGCCCGCGCGGTGCTGGCCGGGGCGGAATACCACGCCCAGCAGCAATGGCTCGAGGAGCGCTATAGCGACGACCTGGAGGCGATCTACGTGAGCAGCCTGATGGTGGCCGAACGCGAGGACGGTATCCATACCGTCACGGTCTGGGGCGAGGGTGTCGACGCCGCCCTGCCGGTGGCCGATCTGCTCGCATTCGCCACCGACGACGAACGGACCATCATGGTGCCGTTCGACACCGCCGTCGATCTCAGCGGAATCACCCCGATGCCCGGTATCCACCCGCCGCGCTTCCGCACCTGCGGATGGCCCGAACCCGCGGTGTTCGAGCGTCTCACGGAGGCCGCGGTCGCGTTCTGACAGCGGCGAAACGACGGCGGTGGCCGCGGGATCGGCCCGGCGGCATCGGCTTACTCGGCCCCGAGTTCGGACCGGATCACGTTCTTCAGTACCTTGCCGACTTTCGAACGCGGTAGATCCGGCCAGATCTCCACCTGCTTGGGCGCTTTGACGCTGCCGATACGCTGCTCGAGGAACGAGATCAGTTCGTCGGTGGTCACCGTGTGCCCCGGACGCAGGCGCACCACCGCGGTGACCCGTTCACCCCATTTCTCGTCGGGCAGGCCCACCACCGCGCTCTCGGCCACCGCGGCGTGCGCGAGGACGGCCTGCTCGACTTCGGCGGAGTAGACATTGAATTCACCGGTGATGATCATGTCCTTGGCGCGGTCGACGACGCAAAGGAAATTGTCCTCGTCCAGATAACCGATATCGCCGGTATGGTGCCGGCCGTATGCGCTGACTTCCGCAGTCGCCGCGGGGTTCTCGTGGTAACTGCCCATCACCAGCGGGCCCCGCACCCCGATCCCTGCACCGGCTGGCCGGGCGTACCGACGGCACCGGAACCGTTCGCGATCAGCTGGATTCGGTATTCGACCTGCTCGGCGCCCCGCAGTAGCGAAGCGGGACGGCGCCCAGCACGCTGCTACATCAGCGCGAGCATGTCCTCGATCCATCGACTGTAGAGCCGCGGATGCCCGCCCGCTCGGGCACTTACACTCGCCATCATGAGTAGCTGGGTACTTCCCGCATTCCTGGGGCTGGGACTCGCGGCCGCCTGCGGGTTCCGCGCTTTCCTGCCGTTGCTGGTACTCAGCGCTGCCGCGCATTTCGGTGTGCTCGGCATGGATCTCAACGAGTCCTTCGCCTGGATCGGCTCGACCGGGGCGCTGCTCGCGTTGTCGGTCGCGGCCGCTGCCGAGATCCTGGGCGATCTCATCCCGTTCGTGGACAACGCTTTGTCGCTCCTCGGCAATGTCAGCGGCCCGATCGCGGGAGCGATAGCCGCCGGGTCGGTGTTCGAGGCGGCGGATCCGGCCACCGCGGCGATCGCGGGAATCATTGTCGGCGCCCCCACCGCACTCACCTTCAGCGCGACCCAGACCGGGGTCCGCGCGGCCAGTACCGCCACGACGGGCGGCATCGCGAATCCGGTGGTGTCGGTCGTCGAGGATGTGCTGGCCTTCGTCCTGGTCGCCCTGGCGATCGTGCTGCCGATCCTGGTACCGATCGTGCTGGGCGCGTTGCTGTTCATCGCCCGGCGTGCGGTGCGCAGATTCCGCCGCCGGAAACCGGCGGTCCCGCGGCCGGTCGTGACACCGTCCTCGCGAACGAGCTAGATCCGGGCTCCGCAACGAAATCCTGCACGCCGACGCGGGCAGGCATACCGGGGTGCCATGGTTCGAGGCCGAGAGCGCGCAGGAGTCCTTCCTCCGCTTTCCCGGACGGGCCGCGACACCACGAGTCCGACGCGGCCCGACGATCGGCGACCGAGGTCAGGAGTCGGAATCCGGCAGGTCCTCGGTGGGGATGTACCGGTTGAGTTGATCCGGATCGAGGTAGGGCTCGGCCTCGGTGACCACGCCGTCGGCGAGCATATGCAGTACCCATTGCGCCTTACCGTTGTTCTTGGCGCGGTACAGACCCGTATCGGCGGCGTCGATCAGGGCTTCGGCCTGGCCGCTCTGCACAGTGGTCAGCACGGCCCCGATACTGGCCGAAACCTGCACCCGGTGGCTGTTCGTGGTCACCGGATCGGTCAGGGCGCCCAGCAGACTGTCCGCCACCCGGCCCATCTTCCAGGCGTCGACCGGCGGCGGCACCAGCGCGACGAATTCGTCACCCCCGATCCGCGCCACCAGGCAGTCCATATCCTGCACACTCGTGTGCAGGCGGTCGGCGACCGCGGTGAGTACCCGGTCGCCGGTGCCGTGGCCGTATCGGTCGTTGATGTGTTTGAAGCGGTCCAGGTCCACGAAGCACAAACCGATCTGTTCGTGACCCCCCGCCTCGTTCATCACGGTGTCGAGCCGCTCCAGCAACTGACGCCGGTTGGGTAGGCCGGTCAGTGGGTCGTGCCGGGCCTGCCGGTGTAGCTCCTGGCGCATGCGGTGCTGTTCGGTGACGTCTTCGCCCACCGCCAGCAGGTAGTTCGGATGGCCCGCCGCACCCTCGACGAAGGTGATGGAGAAGGAGGCCCACCCGTAGCTGCCGTCGACACGGCCGATCTGCTGTTCCAGTTTCACCGTGCCCCCGCGCTTGGGCACCAGCTTTTCGTAGACAAGTCTACGAATACGCTCCCGGTCCTCGGGGTGGGCGAATTCGTAGACCGAGATACCGCGGAGTTCGTCGACCGGGACGCCGATCATATCGGCGAGTTTCTGGTTGGCGTCGAGCAGAATACCGTTGGTGTCGCCAACGGCGATGGCCACTGCCGCGTTCTCGAACACCACCCGGTACCGCGCCTCCGACTGCCGGGTCGGCTCGACCTGTTCGGCGTGGTGGGCGGCGAACCGCTGCTGCCGGTGTGCTCCGTACCCCTCGCCCAATTTGGTGAGGAGTATCGACATCCGCGTCACGGTGGCCGGGTCGGCATCCGGCTCGACGAGACCCCACAGGATCGGCGCCGAAACGGCCGGCACATCGTCGACACCCACCTCCACGGTGGCCAGGGCCGCGCCGACTCTGGCCCCCGCGGTGGCGTCGAACTGGGACGAGGTGAGGGCTTTCGCCAGATCATCGACCAGCCAGTGCAGGAACTGCTCGGCGGCCGGGTCGGCCGGGGCGGAGTCGCCGGGCGCCCGCAGCGCCCGAGACCACGAGCGGACCAGTTCATCGTGCCCCGACCCGTCCATCACACCCCTTCGTTCATCCACTGCCCGACACCACCGCAGCTACATATCACCCCGGCCGGGCATCACCACCCCGACTGAGGCCATCCTTCCCTATCAGGCCGCATCGTTGCTACTCGGCCGGAGGTTGTTCTCGGCAAATATGCCGACACCCTTGTACCGGGTCGTCATCAGTTGCCACACCCAGGTGGCCTGGACACAGCCGTCCAGATCGGCGAGATGGGTCCGGACCGGACCCGCCAGGCCACTGTCGATACCGGGTTCGGCGCAGCGCGCCGTGAGCGCGGCGTGCAACCCGCGGAACTCGATGAGCCGGTCGCGGACCACGCCGGCGGCGGCGTGCACGGCATCGGCCAGCGTCGCCTGCGGGTCGTTCAGGAAGCACACCGGTATCAGATTGAAATCGGAGCGGTCGACTATGCACTCCTTCTCGAAGGAGAACATATCGTTCATCAGCGCACCGATCTCCGCCGTCACCACCTCTAATCGGCGCACATCGTCCGCGAGCCCCGCGGCAGCCAATCGCTCCCGGTCCAGGTAGCTGTCCCGCCCGAATTCGCACAGGGCGATGGCCGGGAACATACCCGACACCTGGGCCCGGAGATCGATGTATTCGTCCGTGGTCAGCAGGTCACGGCGGGACCGGGCGTTCTGGTCCCGGATCGCGGTGCGCAGATGCTCGACGGTCGACTCCAGGAACAGATCGAGCCACCGCTGATCCGCGTCCTGAGTGTGCAGCCGGGAGAGGAACTCGACCGTCGCCACTTCGATCGGCGCGGCATCCTCCGGCGCGGTTCGGGTTTCGAGCAGGCGGCACAGCCGGCCGAGTTCGGTTCGCGCCCGGTGTTGTTCACCTCGGGACAGATGCCCGAACTTCTCCCGGCCCACAGTGTCGTTGAGCCAGAACAGGATCGCGTTGAACAGGCCGATGGTGGTCAGCCGGTCCGCACTGATCGGGCCGGGATGTAGATACGGCGTCATACTGTTGTAGTGCGCGCCGCCCGGCTCCAGCCAGATGCCCTGGGCGCGGCAATATTCCTCCACCTCCGCGCAGGATTGCGCGCCGAATCGACTCGGCCTGAACTCCCTGCTGTACTCTGCGATATCGCAGTCGGGCGTGCTGAACAGTTCCTGTAACGACCAGGGCCTGCCCGCGTGAACCCGAGCGTCCCGTTGCGCGCGCATTTCCGCGATTCTCCGCTCGAGCGCCGATGTGTATCGAGAAGCCACGACGACTCTCCTCCCGCATGATCCAAACCCTTCAAGCTTGGTACACAGCGGCGGTCGTGTCACCCCATCGGTCTTCCCGCACACAGGATCCCGCACAGCGCGGCCCCGCCGGGACGCGGGAGCCGGCCCCTCCGTCAGCCGCGATAGACCTCGACATAGGCGTTGGTCGCCACCGCGACGACGCCGGGACCCATTCCCGTACAGCCCGTGGTGACGCGCCGGCCCGCCGGGGTGAAGGGATAGCTGATCGCCGCGTAGGGGCCGACGGCGTACAGCGGGAACGGACCACTGGCGTAGAGGCCGACACAATCGACGTGCAGGACGTAGTGGCTGCCTCCGTCCGGACCGCAGGTCGCCGACGCGCCGAACAGGTCTCGTTCGACGACGCAATCCTGCGGCGCCGCCGCCGCGGTGCCGGAACCGACGACCGCGACGAAGGCCAGGCCCGAAACACCGGCGGCCGCAACGCGTGCGGCGGTAAGGATCTTCTGTTTCACGAGGACTCCTTTCGGAGAGAGCTTCGGCCGGGAGCGGCTCCACGTTACTGCGGCGGGCAGCCGGTCCACTGTGCCGTGGGGCCGGGCGGCCTGTCGGGCGGCCGCTTTCAGCTCGGGGCGGCGGGACCGGACGGCCGGCCACCCGGGTTGCCACCGTGCTCGGCGCTCGCACCGGATGCCGTCACCTGTACCGGATGGCTCTCACCCGAACTCACCGCCGGTTTCGCCCGCCTGGCCCGCCGCTACGCCGATGCGGCGAACAGCGGATCCGGCACACGCCTGAGAAAGTGTTGGGGAACCCGGCGGTGTAAGGGCGTGTCGCTCATGCTATTCGGGGTGTTGGGTCGATGATATCGGCTGGTGTGCCCGTGTTCGTGTAAGCCTGCCTATGACTCGTCGTTGACCGATGACCAGTGGGTGGTGATCGAACCGCTGCTACCGGCCGCCC
>NZ_JBKOOL010000121.1:0-17476 GCF_046764065.1 Nocardia sp. NPDC002869 | reverse complement strand
CCCGGCCCGCGCCGGGCGCCGGCGCGAAACCCGATGCCACGAGCGACGAGCCACGCGAGCCGACCGGGAAAAGTGAGGCCGGCGCGCATATGTCAGCCGGCGGCGCGCAGGGGCGCACCGACACGGTGCAGGTGGGCCAGTGCCTCCCGGTACGACGCGACCAGTCCGGTCTCGTGGTAGGGCACGCCGATTTCGGCGCAATAGTCACGGACTATCCGTTGTGCGTGACGAAGATTCGGCGTCGGCATATTCGGGAACAGATGGTGCTCGATCTGATAGTTGAGCCCGCCGAGAGCGAGGTCGGTCAGGATGCCGCCCCGGACGTTACGGGAGGTCAGCACCTGTCGGCGCAGGAAGTCGGGGCGGTCGTCACCGGTCAGGGTCGGCATGCCCTTGTGGTTCGGGGCGAAGAGACAACCCATGTACAGGCCGAACAGTGCCTGGTGGACAGCGAGGAACGCGAAGGCCTTGTCCACGGGCAGAACCGCGAACACCGCGGCCAGGTAGACGGCGAAGTGACCGAAGAGCAGGGCGCCTTCCGGCCAGCGATGCTTCACCGATCGATTCCTGAGCGCTCGTACGCCCGCCACATGGAGATTCAGGCCCTCCAGCAGCAGTAGGGGGAAGAACAGGAATGCCTGCGCCCGCCCGAGGAGACGAGGCAGACCGCGGCTGGCCCGAGCCTGCCGCTGTGACCAGAGCAGAATATCGGGCGCGACATCGGGATCGAGTTCCTCGTGGTTCGGGTTCGCGTGATGGCGGGTGTGTTTGTCCTGCCACCAGCCGTAGGCCAGCCCTATCCCGGCGTTGCCGACCACTCGGCCCACGATCTCTGTCGGCCGCCGCAGCCGGAAGACCTGGCGGTGCGCGACATCGTGCATGACAAGTGCGACCTGAGCGAACGTCACGGCCATCAAGGCCGCGATCATCAGCGTCCACCACGAGTCGCCGACGAGGACGAACGCCGCCCAGCCGGCTACGAACGCGACCGCCACCAGGCCGAGCCGGACGGTGTAGTAGACGGGCCGCCGGTCCATCAGTCCGGCGTCGGAGATCCGGCGCAGCAGGCGGGAGTAATCACCGGCGGCAGCGCTGCGGCGTGGTGATCGTGGAGAGGACTGTGGTATCAAGGCCGGTGTCGTCATAGATCTTCCTGAGAGTTGAGACAAGGACCCCACCTCCACCGGTTCGGCTGCCGACCGGTCGACGTCGGTCGGAGATCCGATCCAGCCGGTCTCGGGTGCAGGGTCGGGCTGACGAATTCGATGAGACCGAGGGTATCGGCCGGATTCTCGTCTCGGGTAATCCTCTGGTATGAGATCGGATCGCACTGTGATGTGATATCAGCTCTTCCCGGCTCCGCAGGCATCGGTGTCCTCGAATGCGCCCACCGGGCCGATCGCCGGGCTGCCGGCGACAGCGTCCGGTAGCGCGGGTTCCTGATCAGACGGGCATGGTCGCGTCACCGGACTCGTCACTCGGCGACCCCGGGTCGGCGAGACCGGCGCTCTTCTCCGCCGGCGCGGGCGGTTCGATACCGGGCGGACGCCGGAAACCGGCGAACCGGCCGAGTTCACCGGCACCATCGGCCATCACTTCCGCGACCGGCGTCAACTCCCCCTTGATGATGACATCCACGATGCCACCTTCCGGATCGCCTTCCTCGGGTTGCACCCGTACCACCGCCGATCCGTCGTCGAAGGTGATGAGGTCACCGCTCGCCAGATCGCTCGGGTCGACGGGTTCCAAAGCTTTCTCGTCCAGCCACTCGGCGTCTGTACCGGCGTAGGCGGCCTTCCCATCGGTACCGCCCTTGTTGCTGTACGCCGCTTCGTAGGCGTCGGCGACACTCGGCCACACCTGCTCGGTGACGTTGTCCCCGGTATGGGTATACGGGATACGCCCGTCCTCGTCTCGCGCCGTTTCACCGGTAGGACGCACCGTCCGCGGTGCGTTCGCGGCATCCTGCTGTCCGGGATCCGGCGCCGCTGTCGTCTCGCCCGGCGACTGCTGGACCGGCGGTGTGGTGACCGTCGGTTGAGCGGGCTGTGGGGCGGCAGATGGACCTCCCCGCTGCGGGCCGTCATCGTGATACCGCTCGCGATCGTGTTCCAGGTCCGTGTCCGGACCGCTGTCGGCGAGGCCGGGATCCTGCAGATTCGACATCATCAGGGGCATCAGCAGACTGGAAGGATCGAATGGCAGCCCACCACCCTGCGGAACCGCCGCGGACAGTTGGTCCATCCCGATGCCGCCCTGAGACGGCGCATTATCCTGCGCACGGGACATCTTCGCCGCCGAGTCGTCCGACGTGTCGCCGCCGGAACCGGTGTCCGAGGCGAGATCTGTGTCGGCACCGCCAGCGGTACCGGTAGAACCGATATCGGCAACACCCGCAGGGCTCGAACCCGCCGCGGCACCCCAGGAGCCGGAATTCCCCTCGGCAGCCCGGAAACTCGGAGCCGCGGCGGCAACTTGCGAACCCGAACCCGGCGCCGAAGCGGCTACTTGCGAACCCGGCGCCGAAGCGGCTACTTGCGAACCCGAGGCCGGAGCCGCAGCAGAAACTTGCGAACCCGAGCGCTCCGAGCCCGAATCAGCGCTCGCCGAACCCGAAGTCGCATCTTCCGAACCCGAACCAGAGCCCGAACCAGAACCCGCACTCGAGTCGGAGCCCGAGCCCGAGTCCGAGTCCGAGTCCGAAAGAGCATTGATGGCGTATAGACCGGCACCCACGGCGACCGCGCCAACGGCAACGCCACCGGCGACCTCGAGGGTGCGACCGGAACCCGAACCATCGCCGGCTGCGGACCCGGAACCGGCCCCCGACCCAGCACCAGCCCCCGACCCAGCACCAGCCCCCGACCCAGCACCAGCCCCCGACCCAGCACCCGAACCACCGCCACGATCCGGCTCACCCCCACGCCTACCGGCATCCGACTCACCCCCACGCCTACCGGCATCCGACTCACCCCCACGCCTACCGGCATCCGGATCCGCGCCGGCACGATTGCGGTCGGGGAGGCCCGGATCGTGCATGACCAACAGTTCATCCCGTCCTGCCCGCCGGCTCTGTCCGTCCGCCTCCCTTTCCCGGCGGGCCTGTTCTTCCGCTTCCCTGGTCAGGCGTTCCTGCTCCCGGCGTGCCTGCTCCCGCGCCTCCTCGTCCAGGCGTCGCTGCCGCTCCTCCTCGAGTCGTGCCCGCTCCCGCGCCTCTCTTTCCACGCGGGCCTGCTCCTCCGCCGCCGCCTGGCCGTGTGCCTTTTCCCGCGCCGAGTCCAGACGGTCCTGTTCTCTCGTCACGTCGCGCTCCAGCCCCTGGATCTCCCGCGCCACTCGTTGCTGTTCCCTCGTCAGCTCTTCCGCCATCCAATGGGCGTTGTTCCGCGCCCCGGACAGATTCGGCAGCACCCGCGCTTCCTGGTCGCTGTACCGGCTTTCCAGGACATCCCATCGCGGCTGGGCTGTCACATCGCTCCGGTCGCCGGCGCCGACCGGAGTGGTGTCATTCCACTCCCTTTGCTGTTGTCTGCGCAGCTCATCCCGCTGGGCCCGGAGTTCGTTCCGTCGTGCCTGCAACTCCTCCAGGCCGCGTCTCCTGTCGTGCACCCTGTTTTGCGCGACTCGCAATTCCGCAATGTCGCGCTCACTGTTGTTCGGCACCCAGGGCGGCCGGCCCTCGGCCTCCCGATGTGCATTGAGCCTGTTCATCGCGTCCGTGAGCGCCGAGTGGTCCTGTTCGGCCCCCTCGAGCCTCCGCATGAGCGCGCGTGACCCCGGTCGCTCCTCCAACCGTTGCGCGAGCGTCCACCGTCGTCGCTCCAGGTCCCGCAGCTGACCCCACATCCTGATCTCTCGGGTGAGGTCGATGATTGCCTGGTGTGCCGGACTCGCGTCGGAGAAGTCCCCTCGTTCACCGAGTGCTCTTCGAATCCGCGCCGGGTCGCCGGCGTCTGTGAATATGTCAGCGCCGCTGGTCTCCCTGTCCGCGATGGCGCGCATCGGGCGCGAAAGCCCCTCCCCGAGTCCGCTGGTCGCATCGACCAGACGCCGGGACATTCGCGCCAGGCTACTCGCTATCGACACCGGTCACTCACCAACCGGACAACGGCGCTTCGGATGAGGTAATCAGGCAGCGTTTTCGCTCGTACGAGAAACGTGGCGCCCCGCCGCGGCCCGCACCGATTTCGTTCGATCCGGCAGCCGAACGCCGCATCGGACAGCCACGGCACGAAACACGGTTCATATCAACACTTCCTGTACTGATACCGCTGTTCTCTGGCCGGGCCGGCACCGGTCAGGATGTCGAGCGTACTGACATACTCGACGATGTGGTGCCGGTCACCGCGCAGCCACATCACCCGTAGTAGTCGACCGATATAACTTTCCCCTGTTTGTCGATCGAACAACGCCAACCGTGGCGCGGTCGGCTCCTCAACTATGGGAATGCGAACCCGGGTTGACCTGCCGGCGACCGGCAGCACCACGACCCCCAGAGGTCGGTACCTGTTCGTTGTTCGAGCAGTCCATGATCAACTCCAACACACGGGTGGTCGCACGGCAGAAACGCCCGCCGCCGCGGTGATCGACAAGGCGGCACATCCGCCGGAAATTCTCTTCACGGCAACGAGGTGCTCCGCAGAGTCTCCCGCGGTCGGGATCGTGTTCGCGCCACGAACACACCAGCGGAACCGTCCGGCCGCCCGGCCCGGATCCTGGCCGTCCACTCCCCCGTCGCGACCTCGGTAGGCGCTCGCGGTCATGACGACACCACCGAGTGCGGTGCGGCAGCGTGCCTGTGCGATGCTGGGATACCGGACGAAAGGAATCGACCGTGGTCTTGGGCATGGTGCTCGGCGATCGCCGCTTCCGCATTTCGACGTGGGAGCGATCCGGCCTGTCATCGTGCTGATCAGCGGCTGATTCCTGCCGTACCCCTGCGTCGAAGCGTCGCCGCCCCGCAGGCACCTTCGTATCCCACAGGAGTACGTCATGTCCACGATCGGTTGGACCGAACACGGATCGTCTCTTTCCGCCCGGTGGCATTCCGAGAATGCCACCCCCGCCCCCGAACGCGTCGTCGCCGTGGACGATCGCATCACCGCGAAGGCCGCATACGGCCTGGTGAGAGCGGGCACGGGGCTGCTCTGGCAGGGTGATTTCCACAATGCCCGCCAGATCGTGCGGGCCGTGGACCGCCGCTGGCAACGGGTTCCGCGGGCCACGCGCGCCGGAAGCGACCCCGCTGCTCTCTTCTACGACCACCGTGCCGCGCGGGCCGAACGAGCCGAACTGCTCGGCAGGCTGCTGGTGGTGCTGGAGCGCGACCGCTCGCTGCGGCTGCGGCGCGCACCGGATGTACGACCGGCCTGCGAGCACGCATACGGCGCGGCCACCGATGGCCCGGCGGCCGACGAGCGGATCTGCGTGTCGCTGCCCGAACTCCTCGGCGTCCTCAGCGCCTACGAGTGGCATCGCAAAGGTGTCGATGTTCCCGCGCTCGGCGCGCGCATCCACCCGGACTACGGCGTCTTCTCACCGGTGCGCGGTGAGTACATCGATCTGGTCGCTCGGGCGCCGTTCCCGGCGGGTGCCGGGCAGCCGCTGGTGTTCGACCTCGGCACCGGCACCGGAGTGCTCGCCGCCGTCCTCGCCCGCCGGGGCGCCCGGGTGGTGGCCACCGATATCAACCCCCGCGCTGTCACCTGCGCACGTGCGAACCTGCGCCGGCTCGGCCTCGGCGACCATGTGCGGATCATCGAGGCCGACCTGTGGCCGAGCGGGCGAGCCGATCTGATCGTGTGCAACCCGCCCTGGCTTCCGGCGGAGCCGACCTCCGCGCTGGAGCTGGGCATCTACGACCGCGGATCCGATGTGCTGCACCGATTCCTGGACGGCCTCCCGGCCCACCTGACCGAAACCGGTGAGGCGTGGCTCGTCCTGTCGGATCTCGCCGAACGGCTCGGCTTACGGACCCGCGACGAGCTTCTCGCCCGCATCGCCGCTGCCGGTCTTCGCATGGCGGACCGCTACGACACCACGCCGCGGCATCCCCGGGCCTCGGATACCACCGACCCCCTGCACGAGGCCCGACGGTCCGAGGTCACGTCGCTGTGGCGGTTGGTACGGAACTCCCGGCCGGGTACTCGACCGCCGCAATCGTAGGGTCGTGACTTCTGCCGGGTGAGCCGGCGCCGGGCAGCTCCATCGGACGGGCTCAGGAGTGCAGGGTGGGCGCGGTGCACGAGCTCCTGGATGCGAAAATTTCGGACCCCGCCTCCGGACCGTGGCCCCTACCTGCACACTGAGTGCGGAGCCGCGCGGGATTCCGGTCCTTGCGCACTCCGTGTACGGGTGAATGAGAGGGATCACTTATGTCCGAAACCATGACCTCGGGGCCCGCTGTCCCCGACGGCCGGCCACCGGCCACCGAACCGACGTCGTCGCGGACCGCGACGCGCCGCGCGGTCTGGAACACACTGCGCGGATCGTCGGGCAACCTCGTCGAGTGGTACGACGTCTACGTCTATACCGTGTTCGCGTCGTACTTCGAGAGTCACTTCTTCGATTCGGCGGACAAGAACTCCACCGTCTACGTGTACGCCATCTTCGCCGTCACGTTCCTCATGCGTCCGGTCGGCTCGTGGTTCTTCGGCCGCTACGCCGACCGGCGCGGCCGGCGCGCGGCGCTCACCTTCAGCGTCTCGCTGATGGCGGCGTGTTCGCTGGTGATCGCGCTCGTGCCGGGACGCGAGACGATCGGCGTGGGCGCGGCCGTGATCCTGATCCTGTGCCGGCTGGTGCAGGGGTTCGCGACCGGCGGTGAGTACGGTGCGTCGGCCACCTATATGTCCGAGGCGGCCACCCGGGAACGCCGCGGCTTCTTCTCGTCGTTCCAATACGTGACCCTCATCGGTGGTCATGTGCTCGCCCAGCTCACGCTGCTGGTGCTACAGGTGTTCCTGGACAAGGCGGAGATCTCCGATTTCGGATGGCGTATCGCCTTCTTCATCGGCGGCGTGGCGGCGGTCGTGGTGTTCTGGCTGCGCCGGAGTATGGACGAATCGCTGACCGCGGAACAACTCGACGCGGTCCGGCGCGGTGAAGACTCCGAAGCGGGCTCTCTTCGCGTGCTGCTGGCCGGGTACTGGCGGCCGCTGCTGGTGTGCTTCCTGGTCACCATGGGTGGCACCCTCGCGTTCTACACCTACAGCGTGAACGCCCCGGCCATGGTCAAGACCGCGTTCGAAGGTCAGGGTATGATCGCCACCTACATCAACCTGGCCGGGCTGGTCTTCCTCATGCTGTTGCAGCCGCTCGGTGGGCTGATCAGCGACAAGGTGGGCCGTAAACCCGTCCTGGTGTTCTTCGGTATCGGCGGGGTCCTCTACACCTGGTTCCTCATCACCTTCCTCCAGGACGCCACCTCGGTGGCGGCGACGCTGGTGGTGACCTGCGTCGGCTACGTGCTGCTCACCGGTTATACGTCGATCAATGCCATCGTCAAAGCCGAACTGTTCCCCTCACATATCCGGGCCCTGGGAGTCGGTATCGGATACGCCCTGGCCAATTCGGTGTTCGGCGGTACCGCCCCGATGATCTACCAGGCCGCGAAGAACGGCGGACAGGTGCCGTGGTTCATCGCGTACGTGACGGTGGTCATCGGGATCTCGCTGGTCGTCTACCTCTTCGTACTGAAGAACAAGACCGAGACCGCACTGGACAGAGAACAAGGGCGCGCATTCCGGTGATCCCGCGCTACCCGGACGCACCGGCGCGCACTGCGGTGGCGGCCACCCCGGGCCGCGTCCGGACGTAGCCGAGCGGCCCCCGCCGGTGACGGGGGCCGCCGCGGTACGGGAGGGCGGGCGGCCACCCATCCTTCCAGGTCAGAGTGACATGCCGTTCTCGAGGAACTCCAGTGCCTCGTGGACGACGGCGTGGATGTCCTCGTTGTTGTCGACCACGGCGGCACGCAGTTCGGGCACGGGCCACCCGGCCCCACCGCGCCGATGAGTTCGGCCGGCCATCGGCGTCTACCGCATATATGGATGTGGTGCCGGTCGTGTTCGGTTCGGGTAAGCGCTATTTCGGCCCAGTCGACGGCCGGCATCTGCTCGAGGACCCCGCCGTGGTGATCCAGGGCCACCGGGTACTGCATCTGCGGTATCGCGTCCGACGCTGATATCGCGCAGCGATCCGTCCCGGCGGAATCCATCCACGATGGGAGTCCGACGGGACGGTCTACCGCGTACCCGGCCGCGGCACGTTCGCCACCGAGTCCGAGGGCTATTACCTGCGTCATCACGGCTCGATCGAGGACCTGATGAACCTGTCCTCGGACCCCGCGTCGCGCTCATCCGCTGTACATTGTGTCGACCTCCGTCGCGAACTCGCGCAGCACGATATTGCGCTTGAGTTTCAAGGAGGGGGTGACATAACCGTTGGCCTCGGTGAGTTCGGTGGGCAGCATGCGGAACTTGCGGACGGCCTCGGCCCGGGAGACAGCTCGGTTGCCGTCGTCGACGGCGGTCTGGATCGCGCCGAGCAGATCGGGGTCGGCAGCGAGATCGGCGACAGTGGCGTCGGCGGGTTTGCCGTTGAGCTGTTTCCAGGTGGGGAAATGCTCGCCATCGATGGTCACCAGGCAACTGACGAACGGTCTGTGGTCGCCGACAACGATCACCTCGCCGATGAGGGCGTGCGCGCGGATGCGGTCTTCGATCACCGCGGGAGCGACGTTCTTGCCGGCGGTGGTAACGATGATCTCCTTCTTGCGTCCGATGACGGTGAGATATCCGTCCTGGTCGAGGGTGCCGAGATCGCCCGTGGCGAACCAGCCGTCCCGGAACGTGTCGGCGGTGGCCTGGGGGTTGTTCCAGTACCCGGTGAACACATTCGGCCCACGCAGCAGAATTTCCCCGTCGTCGTCGATACGAACCGAGGAGCCGGGTAGCGGCCGGCCGACCGTCCCGATCTTCGGCCGGTCGTCTGGATTGAACGTGGCGGCTCCGCAGGTCTCGGTCAGGCCGTAGCCCTCCAGTACGGTGAATCCGACCCCGCGATAGAAGTGGCCGAGCCGTTCGCCGAGCGGGGCACCACCGGAAAGGGCGTGCGTGGCGCGCCCACCGAGCGCGGCGCGTAGCCGGCGGTAGACCAAGCGGTCGAACAACGCGTGCCGGATACGGAGCGGAATCGGGACCCGGCCGCTGTCGCGGGCATGGCTGTACGCGATCGCCGTCGTGGCCGCGAGATCGAAGATCCGGCCCCGACCGGTCAGCTGGGCTTGCGCACGGGCGGTGTTGTACACCTTCTCGAAGACGCGAGGCACGCCCAGGATCAGCGTCGGCCGGAATTCCCCGAGCTCTGCCGTGACGTCCTTGATATCGCCGACGTGGGCGATATCCACCGGGACGAACGCCGCCGCGATCTCGGCGACCCGGCCGAGCACATGCGCCAAGGGCAAGAACAGCAGGACCGAGGACTCGCCGGTGCGGAACAGTTCCGGCATCCGGGCGGTGATGTTGCCCAACTCGGCCAGGAAGTTGCCGTGGGTCAGCAGACACCCCTTCGGCCGGCCGGTGGTGCCGGAGGTGTAGACGATCGTCGCCGGCCGATCGGCCGTCAGGGCCGCCCGGCGAGCGGCCACGGCGGTGTCGCTGATGCCGGCGCCCTCCGCCTGCAAGGTCGCGACGGCGCCGGCGTCGATCTGCCAGGTGTGCGTCAATTTCGGCAGCTGGTTACACAGACCGGCGACCACGGCTGTGTGGTGGTCGGTTTCGGTGACGATGGCGACCGCTCCGGAGTCGGAGGCGATCCACTCCACCTGTTCGGCGGAGGACGTCTCGTATACCGGGACGGTGACCGCGCCGGCACACCAGATGGCGAAGTCCAGCAGCGTCCACTCGTAGCGGGTGCGCGACATGACGGCCACCCGATCGCCGGCCTGAATACCGTGTGCGATCAGCCCCTTCGCCGTCGCCAACACCTCGGTGCGGAACCGGGCAGCGGTCACATCGCGCCAGCGGCCGTCCATCTTGCGGCTGACGACCGCGATGTCCGGGTATCGTTCGGCGTTGCGGTTGATCGAATCGGTGAGGTTCGCGTCGGGGTGAACCTGATACAGAGGTGGCAGTCCGAACTCCTGCATGATCGCTCCTCTCCGGCGACGCTGCCGGAAGGCACACGGTGCGCTCCACCTGAGCAAGCGGCGCTCAGCCGAGTATGAACCGCACCGCATCGACGCGGATACGGTTATCGGCAGTCCCGCGCGAGGACCAAAGTCCTCTGTCGCGGGCAATGTGGAACTTCCGGGCCCGCGACCGACCTCGTCATGGACCACCGGCTCGTGAGCAGTATCGCCACGGACCGTCGGAGCTGGGGACCGCCCCGAACGCGGGGTCCGGTCGTTCGAAGCCGGACGGCATGCCCGGTTCCTTGGCCCCGCCGGCGAAGTCCTCGGCCGACGAGGCCCTTCGGCCCTGTGGGCTCGGTGTACGAGGCCGCATCCTGAAGTAGGCGGGTTGTGACCGTCGCGGTGGCTGCCGCCGAGTCGACGATCGCGATCACATTGCGGAAGTGCGCAGACAATGCCGTCGGCAACCCGCCCTCGGAGGTCGGCCCTTATCGAGCCGGTTAGGAGAAGTCGTGAACGTACTCATAATTGCCGGCGCCGTCGTCGTCGTGGCACTGATCATGCTGTGGCTGTCGGTCCGGGTGGTGACCCAATACGAAAAAGGAGTGTTGTTCCGGCTCGGACGCGTGATCGCAGTCAGAGAGCCCGGCTTGCGGCTCATCATCCCGGTCATCGATCGACTGCGTGAGGTGTCGATGCGGATCATCACCATGCCGATCCAATCCCAGGGCATCATCACCCGCGACAACGTCAGCGTCGACATCTCCGCCGTCGCCTACTTCCGCGTCGTCGACGCCGAGAAATCGGTCGTCGCCATCGAGAATGTGCACGCCGCCATCGATCAGATCGCCCAGACCACGCTCCGCAAGGTCGTCGGACAGCACACCCTCGACCAAGCACTCGCCGAGACCGACACCATCAACGCCGATATCCGGCAGATACTCGACACCACCACGCTGGAGTGGGGTGTCGAAGTGACCCTGGTCGAGCTGAAGGACATCCAACTGCCGGAAGCCATGAAACGGGCCATGGCCCGCCAGGCCGAAGCCGAACGGGAAAAGCGAGCCAAGATCATTGCTGCCGAAGGCGAATCCATGGCCGCCGCCGCTCTGGGCGACGCATCCGACACCATGATGGCCCACCCGCTGGCCCTACAGCTACGCAACCTGCAGACTCTCCTCGAAATGGGCGTCGACAAGAACACCACCGTCGTGTTCCCGGCCCCACTGATGAGCGCGATCGGCGATATCGGCGCCTTCTTCGCCCGTGAGACCTCCGCCGCCGCGACCGCTGATCCCACCGCCCGGACCCTGCCGACGAGCCCGACACCTATACATACCGGGGCACCGAGCACCACGGTCAAGACGCATACACCGCCGGACTGACCCGGCACAGACGACCGGCCCCCGGTCATTTCATGGTCGCGAGATTGCGCCAGAGATTCTCGAGACTGTCGGTGCCGCCGAACAGGGTGGTGAAGTTGGTGGAGTCGATGAGGACGATATCGCCCGCACGCCGGTCGGCGGGTGGCATCCAGATCAGCGCGTTGAACTCCGTGTTACCGGCCGCGGTGAAGGGGTGGGGTCGGCTCGGATCGATGCGCTGGCGCCCCAGGACCCGTAACGAGTCGTTTTCCGGTGCCGTGAGTTCGTAGTGCGGCAGGTGGGGGTGGAAGTTGAAGGTGGTGACATCGTCCAGCAGCCGAGGGCTATCCAGATCGCGAAAGGCGGTCAGCGGGGCGATTTCCCGGGTGCCGTCGACGACCGCCGGGCGTAGACCCCATATGTTGTTCACCGGCACATCGAGGGCTTCCATCAGCGAACGCGTGTACCGGCCGAATCGCTGTTGCCGGGGTACCAGCGGGTCGCCGTGATGGTCGTATTCCGTTTGCCGCTGCGAATAGTCGTCGGTGAAGCCCACGTCGTGGTGCGGCGCCAGCAGCAGGCACGTACCGTCGCGCTCCAGCCACTCCCGGACCGCGGCGATCTCCTCGGGTGCGGCTTCCTGCTGGGAGAGCAGGTGGTCGAGCCCGAATACCATCAGCGTATCGGTGTCGGCCAGGATCCGTTCATCGATCGGCAGTGTGTATCCGGCCTGGTCGATGCGCTGGAACACGGCGACGGGATGGCCTGTCACCGCACCGGCCAACCGCTGGAACGCCAGCGTGGAGCGATGGAACAGCTCCAGTGTGCCGGCAATGCCCTGCAGGAAGTGCGCCGCGTCGAAGGCGGGGGTCTCGTAACCCGGCCACGCCGCGTTGCGCACTTCGGTCATGGTGGAGAAGCGGTTGTATATCTCGGCGGGATCGCGTTGGGCTTCCCACGGGTAACTCCACGCCCAATAGATGCTTATCCGCCGGCGCCCATCGTGTTGGCGCGGAACGTGGGTCTGGTTATAGGTGCGGGCCGGCGTTGGGGTGCTCATCATGTCACCTCTCCACTGTCCAGGGTGGCCAGATACCGGAGGGCTCCGATACCCGGCAGGAAGAAGTACGCGCCGCCGCGGAGCGTGGTGAAGGCCGGCAGGTTCGCGAGCACCTTACGAATGGGCCGCTTGGGGATCGTGAACTGCAGACTGCCGTCCTGCGCGCCGCAGATGGGGTCGTGTTCATTGCCCAGTTCGTGGAAATTCTTGTCGTTGATCCAGACATTCTGCGCGAACTCGAACTGGCGAACCAGGCCGGCGCAGATGATGAACGCGGCGATGCCTCGGTCCACCCCGTCGTCGGGTGCATTCTCGGGCAGTGCCGGACCATAGGTGGCACCACGGCGAATCATCCGGTGCCGGTTCATATCGGCCGCGGTGCCGCGAGGGTTGAGTCGCCGCACATGCGACCCCAGCGGAACCGCGTAGCCGTGCGGATCGGCCTCCTGGTAGTCGAAGTCGTTGTTCCGCAGCGGGTCCGCCCCCAGCTGTGGATCATCGCGTTCGGGGGCGAGGGCCAAGGGGGCGCCGCTTCGCCAGCGGCCCATGAGCTTCGCGGCGAGCAACTCCTGCCCTTCCGGGGTATCGGCGTGCTCGCGCAGATAATCCCGAAACGCGCCGACATGCTCCTGCAACCGCCGGTAGGCCATATAGCTGCCGTTGCGGGACAGCGCCTCCGGCTGCGGCAGTCCGCGGGGCGGCCCCGCCTCGTCGGGATACCCCAGGATGAACTCACCGGGTTCCAGCGGTGCACCCGAGCCCGGTGTCGGTTCTTCGCCGGATCCTTTCATCACCGGCTGGGACAACCGGTCACGGAAACCGAAATGGTCGTGGGCATAGTCGAATGGGGGCGTCGCGTTCAGATCCAGGTACGACAACACCCGCACACCGGGGCAGCGGGACACCAGCCGGTCGTGCTCTGCCGTGCATCGCCGGTGTTCGCCCTCGGTGCGGGCGAACAAGATCGCGATGGCGTGCAGGTCGTCACCGGCCAGACCACCCACCCAGTTGTCCGGGTGGCCGGCCCCCGTATCGCCCAGGATATCGGCGCGGGCGGCCATACCTTCACGGAACTCGTCCGGGAAGGTGGCAAGCGCCGCCTCCGGCACTCCCAGCGCCCCCAGCCCGCGCCAGGTGAAGGCCAGCGTGCTCCAGTGCTCGGCGCTGTCCATGGTGGCGCGCGCGGCGGCAGCCGACTGGACCCGGTCCACCAGGGCGTCCAGCCAGGCCCGGCCGCCGGCGGGATCGTCGAAGGACAGGAACACGTAACGGCCGGTCATCGCCGGGGTACGGGTCAGCAGGATGTGCTGGATATCGTCCAGCTCGAGGGTCGGCACGGGGATCACTGCATCTGATCGAGCATGTCGGAGAACGCGGCCTCGAGCCGCAGCGCCTTCTTGATCCGCTCGGCGGTGACGTAGGGGTACTCGCCGTATTCGAGGAAGCTCGGGACCTGATGCTCGCGGACGAATCGGGCGAAGGCCCCGGGATTCTCCCTCCAATCCTCGGGAAATCCTTCGAGGTTGGTGAAAACGGTAGTGATGCCGGTCTTTCCGAAGAGGGCCACGGCATCCTCGGTGTACTTGTCGAAGTCGGTATCGAAGATGCCCTGGTATTGAAAGTGCAAGCCGGAGCCGACGTCGAACAACTGCCACCGCAGATAGTGGAGCCGCAGCGGCGCGAGCACATCCGGACTACCCGCGACAGCATCTTCGATCTGCTTCCCATACGCGCGTATCGCCTCTTCTCGGCCCGGTTTGACCTTTGCGATGATCGAGAACCCGTAGCAGGCGGGGGTCCGTGGGTAGATCGGGCCGTACCGACCCCGCTCCAGCTCGAAATAGCCGTCCCGGGGGATGGCCATCGCCGCGGGTTTGCTCCATTCGTGATCGTTCGCTGGCATATCGTCCTCCCTGACAGGAGTTGACCGGATATCGGAAACCGACAAACACGCGGTGGAACCCGGAATGCCGCGATCCCCGATGTCAGGGGCCTCGGGGCGCATCCGCCGGTTATCAGAATAACTGTGCTGTTGCCACTCGGCACCCCCGGTGATCCCTCCTCCGGCAACCCGGCGACGTACCCCGCTTCGGGAGCACACAGGCGAGATCGACACCGCCCTTCGCCGTGACCGCCGGCCACGGCCGAAAGCCTGCGCCGCGGCGACTCGCCACGCCCGGCGAACCCGGGTATCCACCGCCCTGGACACGCAGCGGCCGCCACCGGGCAGCCGAGTCATATCGCCGACCCCCGGGTAGAGGTCGAACCATGATGCGCGCGGAAAGGGCCGGCCCGGGCCCCTGCGTCACCGGTTAGCATTTCAGAGAGACCTCCGGACAGCGCGCGGCGATCGAAGGAGACTTCTCGTGGAACGGACAACCTGCCTGGTGGCCGGCGGCGGACCCGCGGGACTGATGCTGGGTCTGCTACTCGCCCGGGCCGGGGTCGAGGTCACCGTGCTGGAGAAGCACAAGGATTTCCTCCGCGATTTCCGCGGCGATACCGTGCACCCCACCACCCTCGACCTGCTCGACGAGCTGGGGCTCGGTGCCGAGTTCGGGAAACTGGGCGCCCGCGAGTTGCGGCAGATAGTGCTGCCGATCGCGGGTGGCACGCAGCTGCTCGCGACGTTCGAGCATCTGCCCGGCCCGCACAAGTACGTCGCGATGGTGCCGCAGTGGGACCTACTGGACCTGCTGGCCCGCACCGCCGTGCCGGAGCCGAGTTTCCATCTGCGGATGAGCACCGAAGCGACCGAACTGATCCGGGTCGAGGGCAAGGTCACCGGTTGCGCCTATCGGACGGCCGACGGCACCACCGGCGCGATCCACGCCGACCTCACAGTGGCATGCGACGGCCGCGCCTCGGTACTCCGGGCCTCGACCGGACTACCCGCGCGGAGCTGGCCGACACCGATGGACGTGTGGTGGTTCCGTCTCCCGCGCACCGCTACCGACCCCGCCGGAGCGCTCCCCGTCGTCACCGCCCGCCGCGCCGCCGTCATGCTCGACCGCGGTGACTACTGGCAGTGCGCCACACTCATCGCCAAGGGTGCCGACGCGGAAGCCCGGCGTGGCTCGGTCCGGGACATCATGCGCGGCATGGCCGAAGCCACACCCTGGCTCGGCGACCGGCGCGACGCCCTGACCGGTTGGGACGAGGTGAAGCTACTCGATGTCCGGTTGGATCGGCTGAGCACCTGGTACACCGACGGCCTGCTCTGCATCGGCGACGCGGCGCACGCGATGTCCCCGGTCGGCGGTGTCGGCATCAACCTCGCGATCCAGGATGCCGTCGCCGCCGCCAGGATTCTCGCCGCACCGTTGCTCGCGGGGACCACGACAACCCGTGATCTGGCACGAGTACAGCGCCGCCGGGCCATCCCGACCGCGGTGATCCAGGCGGTACAGCGGGTGCTGCACGCCCGCCTGATCGTGCCGGCTCTCACCGGCCGGGTCGAGATCGCCGGCGCCCCGAGCGCGCCACGGGCCCTGCGATTACTGCGCCGAATTCCGCTGGTACGCAGCATTCCCCCGTATATCCTCGGCCGCGGGGTGTTGCCCGAACACGCACCGGATTTCGCGTGCCGCCCGCCCGCCCCGGCTGTTGCCGGGCCGGAGGAACCGGCATCCGACACGTGAACGGTAACCATATGAAAGCCGGCGATCGGCAGCAGTGGATATAGTCTCAGGTCGGGGCACGTATTCGAGCGAATTGCGGGCCTGCCCATTCCGCGATGGACAGGCCGATATGCGACAAAGAAAACATCGGACCGTGTTCGAAAAGCTTTCCGGAATTAACTATCCAAAATTGATAGTTAATTCGGGAAGGGTTATTTTCGGCAGGCCGAGATCGATGATTTCGACCACAGAAAGATGAGAACAGGTTATATTTTAAAAACCCTTTTCGGAGGGTTCGACATCCGGTCGTACCGTTGCTCAACATTTCTGGAGATAGCCATGAGATCGACCTCTTCCCTGCTTCGTGCCGGCATTATTGCTCCGGTGGCCCGCAACGGCACCGTGGCGATGCTCGTGCAGCAGGTACGTGTGATCGCGGAAGCGATCGATGAACTCGATCGGGAGGTCTCGGTGGATTCCTCGTTGGTGCGGGTTCATCAGCACGCGGCCGGTGCTCACACCCGCGTGATTCACACAGGGGGACAACGGGTCCGGGTGCAGGCACAGCGAACCAGTTGATCATGCCATCGGACGCTCGCGTGGTGGCCCGACTACGAAAATCCATCTGGCTTGTGATGGCCACGGCCGGCCGCTGACGCTCGTATTGACTGCGGGCAACGTCAACGATTGCACGATGTTCACCCAGGTGCCGGCCGGGATCTGGATGCCGAAGCCCGGCCGAGGCCAGTCGTGGAAGCGGCCGCGGCGGGTGTTGGCCGACAAGGGATACTCCCCCCGTGCGATCCGTGCTCATCTGCGTGCTCGCGGTATCGCCGCGACGACCCCTGAACGTGTCGATCAGCAGGCCAACCGGCGTCGTGGGGCAGTGCCGGTGGCCGGCCACCGGTGTTCGATCCGGTGGCCTATCGGCGTCGTAACGTGGTAGAACGCTGCTTCAACCGGCTCAAACAGTATCGAGCGATCGCCACCCGTTACGACAAGACCGCCACGTCTTACCGGGGGATGCTCGACCTGTCCACCCTGCTCATGTGGCTTTGAGGACACTCTCTAGCGCTATCAACCCGAGGAGGCGTGAACCGTCGCTCGATAGCGGACCGAGAAGTTGTCCCCGCAGAGGAGGGATTTCGTGGCCAGCACCTGCCCTTGGCCCAACGGCAACCGAAGATGCCCACCGCAGCCGCCAGACAGGGCTCTTCGTAACACGAGGATCTCGTCGATGAACTCGGTGAACGGGTCGATCTCGGTTCCGCGCATGGTGAAGTCCTTGCACTCGAAC
>NZ_JBKOOL010000120.1:0-17858 GCF_046764065.1 Nocardia sp. NPDC002869 | reverse complement strand
AAACCGGGGCCGGCAGGCCGGCCCCGGATTCCGGAGCCGATGAGCGAGAAGGTGAGCCCACCGTGAGCACACATACCCGAGAGCCCGTAGTCGTCGGTGTCGACGGCTCGGCCGCGTCGCTCGCCGCCGTCCAATGGGCGGCCCGGACAGCGGCAGGCCACGGCGACCCACTGAACCTGGTGTACGCAGTCGGGGCGCCGCTGGATTTCGGGCCCGGGCTGGGAGTCGTCGCCTTCGACAACCAAGCGCTGCGGGCCGACGGCGAGGCCGTATGCGCCTCCGCCGCGAAGATCGCCCGCGAGATCGCCGGTGAGCTGGAGATCACCACGATCGTGGTCGATCCGGACCCGGCTCCCGCGCTGATCGAGAGATCCCGGGCCGCCCGCTTGGTCGTGGCCGGCACCTACGGCCGTAGCGCGATCGGGCGGGGACTGCTCGGTTCGGTGAGCACCTCCCTGGCGCGGCACGCGCACTGCCCGGTCGCCGTGATCCCGCAGAGTTACGGTGAACACGGCGACCGCCCGGGCGCGCCCGTGGTCGTCGGGGTGGACGGGTCACCGCACAGCACCGAGGCCATCGATATCGCCTTCGACGAGGCGTCGCGCCGCGGCACCGGTCTCGTCGCGGTCACCACCTGGTCGGAATTCTTCCGGTACCTGTCGCGGCCCGAGATGCAGGAGCAGGCCCGCGTTCTCCAGGCCGAGAGCCTGGCCGGGCACACCGACCGGTACCCCGATGTCCCGGTGACCCGGGTCGTCGTCGAAGACCGGCCCGCACGGAGGTTGCTGCACGAGGCCGAGAACGCGCAACTGGTTGTCGTCGGCAGCCACGGCGGCGGTGGTTTCGCCGGGATGAGCCTGGGCTCGACCAGCCAGGCGGTGTTGCACGGGGTGTCCGTACCGGTGATCATCGCGCGGACCCGCGCCTGAGCGGACGGTCACGAGGCGGCGGAGCACGGCCGGGAAGCCATGGACGGCCCGCCGCATCGCACCGCTTCCGGCTCCGGCGGCCGGAAATCGCCCGCCGGAGTCAGGGCAGTAACACGGCGGCACCGTCGAAACGACCGTGTGCGAGATCGGACAGGGCCCGGTCGGCCCGCTCCAGCGGGTAGGGGTGGGTCGTCACCCGCAGCCGATGGCGCGCCGCGAAGGCGAGAAATTCGCGGGCGTCGGTGCGTGTATTGGATGTGACGCTGCGGATCTGCCGTTCGCGGAACAGGTGGCGCCGATAGTCGAGCGGAGGGATATCGGTGAGATGGATTCCCGCCACCGCCAAGGTCCCGCCCGCTCCGAGGGCCTCCAGCGCCGGCGGTACCAGCTCGCCCGCCGGTGCGAACAGAATGGCCGAATCCAGGGGCTCCGGCGGTGGATCCGCGGCGTGCTGTACCGATGCGACACCGAGACCCAGCGCGAGCTCGCGGGCCGCGGCGCCGCGGGTCATGACATGGACGCGAGCGCCCCGGGCAAGAGCGACCTGAGCGGTCAGGTGGGCGCTGCCGCCGAAGCCGTAGATACCCAATGTCCCGCCCTCGGGCAGGAGGGCCCGGGTGAGCGCCCGATAGCCGATGATGCCCGCGCACAACAGGGGCGCCAGGTCCCGGTCCGGGTACCCGGTAGGCAGCGCCAACGCGAAATCCGCCGGGACGGTGACATATTCGGCATACCCGCCGTCCGCGTCCCATCCGGTGTACCGCGAGTCCGGGCACAGGTTCTCCGCACCTTTCCGGCAGTACCCGCACACACCGCAGGTGTGCCGCAACCACGGGATCCCGACGCGGTCCCCCACCGTGAAGTCACCCTGTCCCGCGGTGGAGACGACCTCGGCGACGACCTCGTGACCCGGTACGACATGCGGCCGGTGCACAGGCAGGTCGCCTTCCACCACGTGCAGATCCGTACGGCACACACCGCAGGCCAGTACCCGGGCGAGGAGCTCACCCGGACCCGGTCGCGGGCGCGGTTCCCGTCGCGCGATGATCGGTTTCCGGTCGACCCCCCTGGGCGCGTCCACCCGCCACGCCCGCATGGTCACCGGGTTCACACCGGGACCTCCTCGATCAACCTCGACCCGCTGACCAGGGTGGGTTCGATACCGATGACGACGCCGCTGTCCGGATCTCCCCAGGGGCCGAGCCGCCGCGCGTACTCCGCGGCGAGTTCAGCGGCGGTGACCAGCCGCGCCGGCCCGGTGACCAGCACCGACCAGCCGATCCGCCGCACCGGGTCGATCTCGTCGGCGTGATAGGCGACGATGGCCGGGCGGCCGAGTGCCGCCCGGGCCAGCCCGGCGAACGGCTGGGTCCGCACGATCACCTCTCCGCTGTCGCCGATGAGATGATTCACCGGCCGTACCGCGGGCAGCGCGTCGGCGGTGAAGACGATGCGCCCGAACGGGGCGGCGGCGAGCAGGCGCAGGGCTTCGGCACGCTCCAGCGGCACGGTTCGCCGTGCCGCTCCGCCGTAGCCCGGGGACAGTTCGGGACCTTTCACCTCGTTTCCCCGCTTCCTCTGTCGGCACCTCCCCCCAGATCACCACCACGACAAGGAAAGAGACAGGGCCGAATGCCCTCTGCCACCGCTCACCAAGTACCTTCCCGGCGGTACACCGGCAGATCCGGACACCACTCCCTGCTCCCGCGCTACGGAAAAGCCGTCCCCTCGGACGGGGCCGAATGTCCCTGGGACGGAGGCCGACCGGCCCTGGGTACGCCTGGCCGGCCCGCTATACCGTCTAGGGAATCGTTGCGTGCGGCGAGACGAGGAAGCGAGTCCGGCGCCCGGTCACGGCGGCGAGTCCGGTCACGCGTGCACGCACCCGATACACGGGCGACGCGCTCCGCCACAGCGGCCGACGGCGCCGAAAGGACCGGCGCTTCATGGCATATCAGGTGGATCTTCACGAATCCGCGCCGCAGACCGTTCTCACGATCCGGCGGACCGTACGAAGCGACCGGGCGGGTGACGATATCCGGGACGGCATGACCGACCTCTATCGTCTCGTCCGAACCCTTGGCCTGCTGCCGGTAGGTCCACCCGCCACCACCTACCACGGCGATTTCCGGTCCGGCGCGGCTGCCGAGGTCGAGCTGGTCCTTCCGGTCGAGGCCTCGGCGGCGGGCACCTCGGACGGCGAGTTCACCCTCCGCCGCGCCGGACCCCGGTGTTACGCGCGCACCTGCCATTACGGCGATTATGCGAGCATCGGCGCCGCCTACCGCGCGCTCGACGACTGGCTCCGGCACTCCGGTCTCCAGGCCACCGGACCGCCCACCGAGATCTATCGGATCGCGCCGGATGAGGCCGTCACCCCCGCCGACCTGCTCACCGAAATACGCGTCCCGGTCACCTCCACCACGCTGAGCGTGCGGATACCCGCATCCGTCGCGGCGGTCGCCCGGACGGTCCGTACCGTGCTGCGGGACAGCGGTTTCGAGATCGCGTACGAATTGGCCCTCCCCGCCGACCCGGACCGGGGGTCCGGCGCCGAGACGGCCGAGCACCTGCTTCTCGGCGCCTTCGATCCGGACCTCGCCGCATACGCGGCCCGGGTCAATGGGCGGATCACCCCACTGCTGCCCTGCGATATCACCGTGCGCCACGCCGATTCGATCACTCTCGTCGAAACGACCGACCCGCGACTGCTCGTGGAATGCAGTGGGCAACCCGCGCTGGGGCCGGCGGCCGAGCAGATCGGTGAACGCCTCGTCGCCGCACTGACGGCGGTGGCCCACGCGCACGGGTAGGGCAGTCCCCTCGGCGCGACCTGCACAGAACGATCGGCCGGTCAAGTGCCGTTCGTCGTCGGATACGAGGCCCATGCCGCCGCCCCGGGGACTCTGCACTCCGTACGCTGAGAACAACTCCTCCCCGAGAGAGGCGAGACCATGGTCAGGGTGTTCCTGGTCGACGACCACGAGATAGTACGGCGCGGGGTCGCCGACCTGATCGATGCGGAGACCGACCTCGAAGTCGTCGGCGAGGCGGCCGATGTCTCCCAGGCGCTGGCCCGGATTCCGGCACTGCGGCCCGATGTCGCCGTCCTAGACGTCCGCCTACCGGATGGCAACGGCATCGAATTGTGCCGGGAACTGCTGTCGGCGAATACGGGACTCCGGTGTCTGATGCTCACCTCCTTCACCGACGACCAGGCCATGCTCGACGCCATCCTCGCCGGCGCCAGCGGATACGTCGTCAAGGACATCACCGGCCTGGAACTCGTGCGCGCCATTCGCGAGGTGGCGGCCGGCAGATCCCTGCTGGACAATCGGGCCGCCGCCGCGCTGATGGCGAAATTCCGGGCCGAGGCCGAAACCGCGACGGGTCCGCTCGCCGGGCTGACCGAACAGGAACGCACCCTGCTCGCGCTGCTGGGCGAGGGGCTCACGAACCGGCAGATCGCCGGTCGCATGTTCCTGGCCGAGAAAACCGTCAAGAACTATGTCTCGCGGTTGCTCACCAAACTCGGCGTCGAACGCCGGACCCAGGCCGCGGTTCTCGCCACCAAGATGATCCCGCCCGACCGCGGGTGACCCGTGAACCGACCGTGACCAGGCCCGACGGTAGCGTCGGACGACAGGCCGGTGGAAGAATATCGGGTATGGAACGCCAGGTGCCCGCGACGAGTGACCGGCCCCCGGTGACCGAAACGCTGTCCCAGCTGCGGCTGCACGAACTGCTGGACGAGGTGCAGGAGCGTATCGCCCAGATCGTCGACGTGCGTGACCGGATGGATCGGCTGATGGAGGCGATGCTCTCCATCACCGCGGGGCTCGATCTGGACGACACCCTCCGGTCGATCGTGCACACCGCCATCGAGTTGGTCGACGCCGGATACGGCGCACTCGGTGTCCGCGGCACCGATTCGACCAGTGACCAGTTGGCCGAATTCGTCTACGAGGGTATCGACGACGCCACCCGATACCGGATCGGCGATCTGCCCCGCGGTCACGGGGTGCTGGGGGTGCTCATCCAGCAGCCCGAACCCATCCGCCTCACCAATATCTCCGAGCATCCGGCGTCGGTCGGTTTCCCGGCACACCATCCGCCCATGCACAGTTTCCTCGGGGTGCCGGTCAAAGTGCGGGACGAGGTGTTCGGCAACCTCTACCTCACCGAGAAGATCGGGGCCAAGGAATTCACCGAGGACGACGAGGTCGTGGTGCAGGCCCTGGCGGCGGCGGCCGGGATCGCCATCGAGAACGCCCGCCTCTACGAACAGTCCCGGCGGCGCCGGCACTGGCTGGAAGCCACCCGCGATGTGGCCACCGAACTGCTCGCGGGCGGCGAACCCCAGGACATCCTCGACCTGGTCACCGAGCGGGCACGCACCCTCACCGGCGCCGCGTGCACGTTCGTGGCACTGCCCGATGATCCCGATATCCCCGGTCACGAGGTGCGCGAACTGACCGTTGCCGCGGTATCCGGTGAGCAGGCCCACGAATTCCGCGGGCACCGCCTGCCCCTGCACGGTTCGCAATCGAGCAAGGCGTTCCGGCACGGACAGACGATCGCCGTCGAACAGCTGGCCACCGATGTATTACCCGGGATCTCCGGCGATTTCGGTCCGGCACTCGTGCTCCCGCTGCGCGCCGAGGACACCATCATCGGGGTCCTCGCCACCGTCCAGCCTCCCGGCGGCAATACCTTCGATCCCGCCGTCCGGGCCATGATGACGGTGATCGCCAACCAGGCCGCACTGGCCCTGCGGCTGGCGGAGACCCAGCGCCGGATGCGGGAACTGGATGTGGTCGCCGACCGCGACCGGATCGCCCGCGACCTGCACGACCACGTCATCCAGCGCCTTTTCGCCCTGGGCCTCGGCCTCCAGGGCACCCTGCAGCGCGCCCGCAGCGACGAGGTACGCGCACGACTGGGCGAAACCATCGACGACCTGCAATCGATCATGCAGGAGATCCGGCACTCGATCTTCGATCTGCACAGCACCACGACCACCGAATCGGCCGGCTACCGCCGGCATCTGCACGGTATCGTCACCGAACTGAGCGCCGAGACCGAGCTGCGCACGACGATCCGGCTCAGCGGGCCGGTCACCGTCCTCGCCCCGCCTCTCTCCGACGATATCGAGGCGGTCCTGCGCGAGGCGGTCAGCAATGTGGTGCGGCACGCCCACGCCACCACACTGTCGGTCGAGCTGCGCGTGGGCGACGAGGTGACTCTCGAGGTGGCGGACGACGGCGTCGGCTTGTCGCCCGAGATCCGGCGGCGTAGCGGGCTGGCCAACCTGCGGGTCCGGGCGGAGCGGGCCGGCGGGCATTGCACGGTGGGCCGCACACCGACCGGCGGCACTGTCCTGTGCTGGAGCGCGCCGCTGCCCTGACCCTACGGGTCCGTCGAGCCCGGCCCGTGACCGCTCGGCCACGACGGGCCGAATGCCGATATCGGTTGCGCACACACCGATCACGCCGTCGGCTACCGCGCTCGGGGATCCGGTACCGAAGCGGGAGCCCCGCCGACAGGGTCGAATGTCGTGAAACGGGAGGGCCCAGGGACCACGGTTCCGGTGCCCCACGTACCGTCGACCGGCCCTGCCCGGCACCGCTGTCACGCCCCCACACTGGCGAGATGACCGACAACGACGTCCCCGGGGCCACTTCCGCACCCGGCCGTGCCACCTTGTTCGACGCCATGCGCGTAGCGGCACGCGCGCCGTCGGTGCACAACACGCAGCCCTGGCAGTGGGTGTATCGCGACGGACAGCTATACCTCTACCGCGACGACGAACGGCTTCTCACATCGGCCGATCCCACCGGCCGCCAACTCGTGATCAGCTGTGGCACCATGCTGCACCACGCCCGCGCCGCCTTCGCGGCGGCCGGGTGGCGGACCGGAGTCGAGCGTATGCCCGACCCCGACGACCCGGGACTACTGGCCGTCCTCACCTTCGCGCCGTGGCCGGACGCGCCGGCCGCGCTGCGCACGCTCCCCGAGGTCATCGAGCGCCGCCGCACCAACCGTCTCCCGCTGATGGACCCGGGTGACCTGTCCGGCCGGGCCGAGGCGGCCCGGCTGCTGGCCCGTGAATACGAGGTCGAACTGGACGTCCTCGACGCGGAGGCGGCCACCCGGCTGAGCCGGGCCTCGGAACACTCGGCCGCGCTCCGGCACTACGACATGCCCTACCACAGCGAACTGCAATGGTGGGCCGGTCACGAGAATCTTCCCGAAGGAGTACCCGCCACTGCCCTGGTCTCGGAGGTGGAGGCCGCCCGGGTACCGGTCGGGCGCAAGTTCCCGGCCCCGGCTCACGCCGCACACGGCGGCGCACAGGAAGACCGCGCGCAATTATGGGTGCTCGGTACCACCGAGGAGTCCGGCCTCGCATGGCTGCGGACCGGTGAGGCGCTGTCGGAGATCCTGCTCGAATGCACCGCGGCCGGCCTGGCGTCCTGCACGCTGACCCATATCACCGAACTCCCCACGACCCAGCGCATCGCCTCGACCCTGATCGGTGGGCACGGCACGGCCCAGGTGGTGCTGCGTGTGGGACTCGCGCCCCACCGCGCGGACCAGGCGCCCACTCCACGCCGACCGGTGACCGATTTCCTGACCATCCACCCCGACGCCTTCGCCACCGGCGACGCGGGCATCCGCTAGCACCCGAGCGGCGAACTCGCCGAGCCGTGGCCGTGTCGCCGCGAGCGGCAGGCCCTTCCGCCTGCCCGGAGTCCGCACGCCGCCGAGGTCGGCCCGTCCACCGGTGACTTTCTGCTCTGTCCGGAGCTGGTCCGCGGCGCGACACTGGCGATACAGCGTCCGCGACGAATTTCCGCAACCCGGAGAGCGGATCGAGGAGACGCCGCGGTAGCCCGACCGTAAGCGAGGACCTCCGATGTCTCATCTCCATGATCCCGTGGCAGCGGCCGCGGGCACAGCGCACGAGTGGATACGCGCGGTAGCGGCCTCTCTCGGGACCGACGAACCCCGCGCCTATCGGGTTCTGCGGGCCTGGTTGCACACAGTCCGTGATCAGCTCGGGGTCGCCGGGGCGGCGCATCTGGCCGCCCAGCTGCCCGAACTACTGCGCGGCACCTACTACAGCGGCTGGGTGCCGAGCCGGGTACCGCTACCGCACGACGCGGAGGATTTCGCGGACCGATTCGCCCGCGAGGCCGGGATCGAGCGCGGCGAGGTCGGTTACATCGCCGGTGCGGTGACCGGGGTACTCGCCGGCATGTTCTCACCGGGACAGCTCGGCCGGGTCTTCGGGGTTCTGCCCGAACCGCTGTGCCGGTTGCTGTCCGGCGCGCCGTCCCCGTCCACCGACGGGTCCCGGCGCCGGAAGCAGAGCCGGATCCCGGGGCACACCGCGGACCTGAGCGCATCGGTCCGCGCGCTGGGTGAGGCCGTCGGCGTACTCGCCCGGGGTCTCGAACGCTCCCCGGTCGAACCGGACGAGGCCGACGACGCCCGGATGCGCGCCGCCGCTCAACAGGCCCATCGCATCCTGCTGGCCGCGGGAGTGACGGCCCCACCGGAGCTACAGCCGCACCACGACAGGGTCACCATCGCATCCGCGAGCCGTGTGCCCGGAGACGGGCGATGAACCGGGTAGGTGAAACACAGCCGGAACCGGTGGACGATGTCCCGTCCCCGCGACCCGGGCAGATCGTTGTCGGCGTCGACGGCTCCGAGGCCTCCGATCTGGCGGTGCGGTGGGCGAGCGAGACAGCCGCGCAACGTCACCGGGTGCTACGGATTGTGCACGGCTACAACCTGCGCGCGGCTCGGGCCGTCCGGAGAGTCCACGACGCCGTGAAACCACCCGTGGTCGACACCCTCCGCCGCCGAGGTGCCGAATTCCTCGCGACCGCCCGCGAAGAGGCTCTCCGCATCGACCCGTCGCTGCCGGTGGAGACCGAACTGTCCGAGGAGAGTGCGGCCCGGCGGCTCATCGACCTCTCGGCTACGGCCGACCTCACTGTCCTCGGCGCATCCGGCCACGGATCGACCCTCACCCATCTCGGTTCGACCCTGTTGTCCGTCGTCGCCCACGGCCACGGCCACGTGGTCGTCGCATGCTGCGCCACGCCCGGCCGGCCGGCGCACCGGCACGGGCCGGTCGTCGTCGGCCTGGACGGTTCCCCGTGCAGTGCCGCCGCCGCGGCGGCCGCCTTCGCCGAGGCGGACGCCCGCGGTGCGGATCTGATCGCACTCCACACCTGGCACGATCTACGCGCTCACTGGTTCGCCGGTATGCCGGACATGATCGAGGATCCACCGATCGCGGAGGCTGCCGACGCCGAGCTCCGCAGCTGGCTGGCCGACTGGATGGAGAAGTATCCCGGTGTCCGGGTGACCCGCCGGACCTATCTGGCGGGACCGGATCTGCACCTGATCCAGTGGTCGGAGTCCGCCCGGCTGGTCGTCGTCGGAAGTCGCGGACGCGGTGGTTTCCGCGGACTGCTCCTGGGATCCAAGAGCAATATCGTGGTCCAGCGCGCCCACTGCCCGGTCCTCGTCGCCCACACCACCTGAGAACGCCGGCGTGCCCGCCCGAGTCCGTATCGTGGGTCCGCCCCCGGGCCGGCGATACCCGCCGATGTCGATCAGTTCTCGCCGGAGTCCAGCGATTCGAGTGCCGCCTGCAGTTTCGCGGTGGCCTCCTCGGCTATCGGTTCCAGCGCTCGTTCCTCGGTCACCTTGACCATCACCTGCGGATTCATCGCCTCGATGACAACGGCGGTAACAGAATCGAGATCGCGGCGCACCACCACATTGCAGGGCAGTAACAGGCCGATCCGGCGGTCGACGCCGACGGCTCGGTGGGCCAGCGACGGATTGCACGCGCCGAGAATCAGGTAATCCTCCATCTTCTCGCCCAATTTGGCCTCGAGTGTGGCCCGCATATCGATTTCGGTGAGCACCCCGAAGCCTTGTTCGGCCAGGGCGGCACGGGTGCGCTGAACGGCTTCTTCGAAGGTGGTGTGCAGAGTAGTGGACAGACCGATTTCCATGTTTCGGCCTCCTTTCGGGTGCTCTCGGTGGTCAGGCCAGGGCGAGGAACAATCAAGTTCGTCTCCGGGCCGGCCCCTCCTTCGATGCTCCCGCCCGTGAGCGCGGCGGGTCAGAGAAGAATGTCACCGGATCCATGGCTCAATGCCCGGATCGCGCGACGGCGCGCAGGGCGCGGACCCCTGACCGATTTCGCCGCACGCTCTGCTTGCGAGACCGACATGGCCGGTCCGCGGACCAGTCCACATAATGCAGTGATGGCCCAGCTCTCGGATTTCTCCGTCAAACCCGTCCTCACCGGTCGGAGAGTTCTCCTCCGGCCGTTCGCCGACGCGGATCTCGACGGCCTCCGTGCGGCGCTGCGCGACCCGGAGGTCCGCCGGCTCACGGGTAGCGTCCACGACGAGAGGGAAGAGTTCGCGCCCGAGGACCCGGCCGAGGTCTCGGGGTTACGCGACTGGTACGCGAGCCGGGCCGGGCAACGGGACCGGCTCGACCTGGCGGTCGTCGACAACACCGACGGCCGGTGCGTCGGAGAAGCGGTGCTGAACCAGTGGCATCCCGCCAACCGCAGCGGCAATTTCCGTATTCTGCTCGGTCCCGCCGGACGGGGACGCGGGCTGGGCACCGAGGCCACGCGCCTGATCGTCGGCTACGGCTTCGAGCGGCTCGGCCTCCACCGGATTTCGCTGGAGGTATATGCCTTCAACCGTCGCGCGCACCATGTCTACGAGAAGGTGGGCTTCCGCGCCGAAGGCGCCCTGCGCCAAGCACTGCCTATCGAGACGAGTGGATCGACGCCACCGTGATGTCGATCCTCGCGCCCGAATGGGCCGCAACCCACCGGGGCACAGACCTCCGTCACATCGACGCGGCATCAGGGACCGCCGGCGCCGGGGCATGATCCGGCCGGGCTCTCGGGTGTGGCGCGGACGTGCCGGCTCGTCCTACATCTGTTCCGGCCGCCAGGTGGAGACCGCCCAGATGACCACCAGATCGATCGCGATGATCACGATCGACCACCACGGGTAGTACGGGATCCACAGGAAGTTCGCGATGATCGACAGCCCGGCCAGCACCACCGCCGTGATCCGCGCCCACAGCGCGCCGGACATCAGGGCCAGCGCCGCGACCACCAGCAGGATGCCCAGCACGAGATGGATCCAGCCCCAGGTGGTGGTGTCGAACTGGAGAATGTAGTTCGGCCCGGTCACGAACAGCTCATCACCCGCGATCGCCGAGATACCCGCCAGAATCGACAGCACACCCACCGCGAGCAACAGGACTGCGGCCGCGATCGAGGTCACCGCCGCCACGCCCTGCTTCACCGGAGAGCCTCCGGGTTCTGTCCTGTAGGTCGCCATATCCCGCCTCCCGAGAAGTGATCGGACCCCACCCAAGTCCACCCCGCCACTCGACGCCTCACCCGTTACGTATGAATCCGGTCCGCCCCGCGTCTGTGTCGGTGTGCGGACCGAAGGTCCGGTCCCTCCCGGTTCCCCCGGCGTCCCCTCGTCTCGATACATCAATTAATTCGCATATCTACGTATCTACACTTGTATGGATCTTCCCGTCGAGGCGGTCTCCCCTGTCTGGCCCGATCGACACTCCGGACCTCTACCGGCATTCGCGTGCGCACCGACGGCCCCGGGCGTACGGTCGAACCTGTGAGCAGTGGCGCCGCACCGGCGGCAGCGGTGGAGGGCTCGGGCCTGTGGGCACGAGTGTTCGCGGCACTGTACGATCCGTTGCTCTGGTGGGGCGAGAGATCCGGTATGGCCGATCGGCGGCGCGATCTCCTCGGCCGCGCGAGGGGGCGAACCGTCGAGCTCGGCAGCGGTACCGGCCTCAACCTGCGGTACTACCCCGACGACCTCGACGAGCTGACCCTGACCGAGCCGGAAGCCGCGATGCGTACCCGGTTGACGCGAAGGCTGGCCCGCGGTAGAGACCGGGCACGCGTCGTCGACGCCGCCGCGGAACGGCTGCCATTCGCGGATGAAACCGTGGACACCGTCGTCTCGACGCTCGTGTTGTGCACTGTGGCGGAGCCCGATCCGGTGTTACGGGAGATCGAGCGCGTGTTGCGACCCCGAGGGCAGCTGTTGTTCCTCGAGCACGTGCGTGCCGAATCGCCGCGGCTCGCCCGATGGCAAGACCGACTCGCCGGCCCGTGGCGCCGGTTCGCGGAGGGCTGCCATTGCAATCGTGCGACCCTCGAACTGATCCGGGCGCGCGGGCTGGAGCTCGGCGAGGTGCGGGAAACGTCGTGGCGGCGTATGCCCCCGATCGTTCGCCCACTGATCATGGGGGTGGCCACCAAAGCGGTATCCGACCAGGGCGGACGCCCACTCGACCAGCGCACGGCCCGCTGGTCGTACTGATGGGCCTCATGGCACAGGACAGCCGCGCGATAGCCCCGGATATACCCATTTCCGCCGACGCCCCGCCCTCTACGCACGAGCCGCCCTGCTCGACCGCCGGCGGCACGGTCCTCCGTGTGGGCCGCTCCCGACGAAGACGATCAGCAGTCGGGGAATCGGTCCTCCGACGCCATTTCGATGCGATATCCGGGCCGGCCGCGAGCCGCGTAAAGTACGGACTCCATTCAGGCGAGGCAGAGCACCGAATCGGCCGGATGCAGCGACCGAAGGACGACCGATCCGGGTCCCCGCCGGCCCGGCATGACCCCGGATCGGAACGATCACGAATTCCACTGCCGCGCATTATTACTGATCACATTACTTCTTCCCCGCCTCGACCGGCGGCCACCCGCACTCCCCCGCATGTTCGGGCCGCATCTGTTCAAATGGCCCGATGATGTATCGCAGTCCGGCTACATCCCGGCAATCACCGCGTAGGGTCGGGCCATGGCGACTGTCGCTCAGCATATGATCACGGCATTGCAGGTCAGCGGCGTCCGCCGGGTCTACGGACTGCCCGGTGACAGTCTGAACGGGTTCACCGACGTGATACGGCGATCCGACGGCATCACCTGGGAGCATGTGCGGCACGAAGAGGCCGCCGCGTTCGCGGCCACCGCGGAGGCGGCGCTGACAGGCCGGCTCGCCGTCTGCGCCGGAAGCTGCGGGCCGGGCAACCTTCATCTGATCAACGGACTCTACGACGCCCAGCGCACCCGGGTACCGGTGCTGGCCGTCGCCGCGCACATCCCGATCGGCGAGATCGGGTCCGGATACTTCCAGGAAACCCATCCCGAGGAGTTGTTCCGGGAGTGCAGTGTGTACTGCGAGCTCGTCAGCAGCCCACGATCGGCGCCGCGTGTCGTGGAGATGGCGATGCGGGCGGCGGTCGAGGAGAACGGTGTCGCCGTCGTCGTGATACCCGGTGAGGTCTTCCAGAGCCGCCTGTCCGGCGACCGGTGGAGCAGCCGGCCGGTGCTGCCGTCGCGGTCGGTGGTGCGGCCGGACGACCCCACCCTGCGCCACGCCGCGGACATCCTGAATGCCGGGTCGCGGGTGACGATTCTCGGTGGCGCCGGTACCGCCGGCGCGCACGCCCAGGTCATGGCGTTGGCCGATACGCTGAACTCGCCGATCGTGCACGCGTTCCGCGGCAAGGAACACCTGGAGTACGACAACCCGTACGACGTGGGAATGACCGGACTGCTCGGGTACGCCTCCGGATACAAGGCGATCAAAGAAGCCGACGTGCTACTGATGCTGGGCACCGACTTCCCGTACACGCAGTTCTATCCCGAGGACGCCGCGATCATCCAGGTCGACATCCGCGGCAGCCACCTCGGCCGCCGCACCCCGGTCGACCTGGGCATGGTCGGCAGCGTGCGGGACACGATCGACGCGCTGTCACCCCTGCTGGAGCAGAAAACCGATCGAACGCATCTGGACAGGTCGCTCCGGCATTATCGGCGCACCCGGCAATCGCTGGACGCGCTGGCGGTCAACGACCGCGACCGCACGCCCATCCGTCCGGAATACGTCGCCGGAGTGGTGAATCGACTGGCCGCCGACGACGCGGTGTTCACCTTCGACGTCGGATCGCCGACGATCTGGGCGGCCCGCTATCTGACCATGAACGGCCGGCGCCGGCTGACCGGCTCGTTCACCCACGGCACGATGGCCTGCGCCTTACCGCACGCGATCGGTGCACAGACGGCCCATCGGGGACGCCAGGTGATCGCCCTCGCCGGAGACGGCGGACTGACGATGCTGTTCGGCGAGCTGATCACGCTGCTGCAGAACGACCTACCGGTCAAGGTGATCGTGTTCAACAACTCGTCGCTGAACTTCGTGGAATTGGAAATGAAGGCGGCCGGGGTGGTGAATTTCGGTACCGACCTGTCGAATCCCGACTTCGGCGCCGCCGCCCGGGCCATGGGGATCTGGGGACGCCGCGTAGAACAGCCCGCCGACCTGGAGCCGGCCATCGCGGAGGCGCTCGCGCACGAGGGTCCCGCACTCGTCGACGTCGTCGTGGCACGGCAGGAATTGACGATTCCACCGGCCATCTCGGCAGAACAGGCCAAAGGGTTCACCATCTATGCCATCCGTACCATCCTCGCCGGTCGCGCCGACGAACTGCTCGACCTGGTCACCACCAACGTCGCCCGGCGCATTCTGGACTAGCCACGCCGCGACGCCCAAGGCTGCCCGGCCGGTGAACGCGGGACTGCGCATGGCCCTCACCGTCGACATGGTCTTCGACGCGCTCGCCGTGCGCCTCGACGGCCCCGCGGCCTGGGATCGGCGGATGATCGTGGATTGGCGGATCAGCGACGAACAGCGAACGCATCGGATGGAACTGCGAAACGGTGTCCTCGCTCACTACGATCTGCCCGCCGGGCACCGGGGACCCGCGCCCGCCGCCTCGTTCACGCTCACCAGGGCGATGCTGCTCGGGGTGCTGCCGGCGGGCCGGGATATCGGCGAGGCGGTCCGGGCCGGGAGTATCGGTGTCACCGGGAACCCCGGGGTATCGGCACAGTTGAAGGAATTGCTCGACACCCCGGACCGGAACTTCCCCATCGTCACACCCTGACCCGGGGTGGCCAGGGCCGCGCGCGACAACTGAGCATCCCCCGGTGAGGTCGTCGGAGGGCGTATTCCATTATCTCGCAGCGCTGCCGCGATTCCATCGGCGGCCGGGTGTCGCACCACTATCGGGACGATGTCGTGCATTCGATGAGAGCCCGGCCGCGTGGTGAAGAAACCATAATGCGCCGCGCGTACCGAACGGCCGGATGACACCCGAGGGTTACCCGCTCGACCGAACCGGACTTCGGGTACGACAATTCTTGTTGCGTCCGGCCGGTACCCGGTTTCGGCGCACAAAGTGTTGGCCAGGCGTAACGAATTCCCGTGATGTTGTTTATCGGAGCGTGACGTCTTCCGGCATTTCGCACGAAGCTCGACATGATCGATACCGTAAGACTGGATCCGGTTACGGCACACGTTGCCGATTTCGGGGCCTTGGGAAAGAACTCGGGGCGCTAAACGAAATTTCGGTCTGTACTCGGGCAAAAACCTCTGCTTACACTGAGGGCGGCCGCTTATGGAGGAGAGCTATGAACCGCTCGGACCCCTATTTCGAGCCAGGATCGGACGGAAACGGGACGGCTCGGTCCGGGACTACGGTCGGAAATCCCGTTCCCCTGTCCGCCGGGCAGCGGGGACTGTGGCTCGCGCAGCAGCTGCGCCCGGATATCCCGATATCCGAGGCGCAGTACATCGAACTCCACGGGGACCTGGATATCGAGCTACTGCGCCGTAGTCTGCTTCGAGCAGGCCACGAATTCCAATCCGGTTACCTACGTCTGGTGCAAAACGGCGGTGAACCGCAGCAGTTGTACGACCCGGGCCTGGCGTCGACGGGGCCGGTCCTCGATATGCGGGGCGAACCGGATCCGCTGGCGGCGGGTCTGCAGTGGATGCGCCGCGAATACACGGCACCTCTCGATATACTCCGGGACCGCCTGTTCGCCGGGGCGCTGTTGCAGGTCGGCGACAGACATTACCTGTGGTACAACCGGGTTCACCATGTAGCGCTGGACGGCTACGGCGCGATGACCATGGTGAACCGGGTCGCGGCACTGTACACCGCGGCGGTGCAGGACGGGACCGCGGAGCGTGGCGCCCCGGTGGAGCCGTGCCGGGCGGCGGATCTGCGCACCTTGTACGAAGCGGATCGCAGCTATCGGGAGTCGAAGCGGTTCACCGATGACCGGGCGTATTGGCTGGAGCGGCTCGCCGGTGCGCAGGAGGGATCGAGTCTCGCGACCGGTTACGCGCCCGCGTGCGCGGAAAGTGTGACCGTGCTCGGCGAACTGGCGCCGGAGACGGTGGCCCGGACAGACCGGTCCGCGACAGCGCTGGCCGCGAGCCCGGCCGCCGTGGTGATCGCCGCCTTCGGGTGCTATCTGGCCCGGATGACCGGCCGGGACGACGTTCTGGTCGATATCCCGGTATCGGGGCGCACCAACGCCGTACTGCGGCGCTCCGGGGGCGTATTCGTCAATGTCGCGCCGTTCCCGATCGCGCTCGGCAACGGAGACACGGTGGCAACGCTGGTGCGGCACGTTCAATCCGACCTGATCGGCGCCCTGCGGCATCAGCGCTGCGGCCTCTACGATATCCGCGCCGCCGCCGGAAGCAACGGACAGCATCGCTATGCCGGCCCGATGGTGAACGTCATGTTCTTCCCCCAGGAGATACGGTTCGGGCCGGTCACCGGGGAATTCCATATCCTCAGTTCCGGACCGGTCGACGATCTGCTGGTCGATCTCTACCAGACCGGCGATCCACCGCGGACGATCCTGCACTTCATGGCCAACCCCGACCTCTACACCGAGGCCGAAGTGGCGGCACACCGGACCGGATTCGCGCGGTTCCTGGATGCCTTCGCGGCCGCCGGGCCGGACACCGGCCTCGGACAGGTCCACCCGGACAGTGCCCGGACCGGCGCCCGGATCCGGCGCCGCCGCGAAACCCTCGCGTTCTGGCAGGCCACGCTCGCCGACCTACCGGAGGAGCTGCCGCTACCTTTCGATCGGCCGCGTCCGGCGGTGGCGTCGGGCCGGCGCGGGCACCGCCGGCTCGGATTGGGCGCGGAGCTGGTCGGTGCGCTGGAAGGATTCGCGCGGGATCGCGGCACCTCGTTGTTCACGGTGGTCCATGCCGCGACGGCGGTGCTGCTCGCCCGGTTGAGCGGTTCCGGTGATATCGCGGTCGGCGCCCCCGTGGCCCGGCGCGGCGCCCGCGCCGCGGCCGGGGCGGCCCCGGCGTTCGACGATGCGGTGGTACTGCGGACCGAAATAGCTTCCGGTGAACCGTTCACCGGGCTTCTCGACCGCGTGGCACGGGTCGATTCGACCGCCTTCGACCATGCCGGGATCCCGTTCGCGCGGCTGGTCGAGGAGCTGCGCCCACCCCGGTCACCGGCACGACATCCGCTGTTCCAGGTCATGGTGGCCTGTGGGAGCCCGCCACCCGCGGAGCCGGACCCGAGTGATCCGGACGCCGCGGCAACGGACCTTCTCGAGGTACCCGGGCTCGATCTGCGGGTCGCGGTGTCCGACGCCGGCACCGCCGGATCGACCGTCACGGTCGACTACTCGGCGGACCTCTTCGATGCGGACACGGTCGACTCCTTGATGGACCGATGGATCCGGATCCTGGAATCGGTGGCCGCCGGACCGGAAGCCGCGGTGGGATCGATAGACATACTGGACGCTACCGAACGCGCGGGATTGCTGACCCGGTCCGGCCCCGGCGCCCCGGCTCCCCGTACCTTCCCCGACCTGCTGGCCGCGGCCGCGGCCCGGGACCCCGGCGCGCCGGCGCGCGGAAACGGAGAAAGGACCAGCGTCGGGTACGGGCAGGGGGGGGAAGGCTGAGGGGAGGTGGCGGG
>NZ_JBKOOL010000119.1:0-17865 GCF_046764065.1 Nocardia sp. NPDC002869 | reverse complement strand
CGTCGCGGAATCGCTTGCGTTACACACCTTTGCAGAGATATCCGTGCCGTGCCCGGTCCGGCGATCGGCCCGGTGGGCCCCGCCCTTTGTGGGCCTCGCTGAACTCGGCACCGAGAGGGTGTGGGAATTACACCAGGTTCCAGTCCTCCAGGCCCTGGTAGAGCGGGAAATCGTTGGCGAGTTTCTTGACCCGCCCGCGCAGCGCGTCCAGGTCGGCACCGCCCGCGAGGGCGGTGGCGATGATATCGGCGACCTCGGTGAACTCCGTATCGCCGAAACCGCGGGTGGCCAGCGCGGCGGTGCCGATACGCAGGCCGGAGGTGACCATCGGGGGGCGCGGGTCGAAGGGGACGGCGTTGCGGTTGACCGTGATCCCGACCTCGTGCAGCAGGTCTTCGCCCTGCTGGCCGTCGAGGTCGGAGTTGCGCAGATCGACCAGGACCAGGTGGACGTCGGTGCCGCCGGTGAGGACGCTGATGCCCTTACCCGCGACGTCGGCGCCGGTGAGGCGTTCGGCGAGGATCTTGGCACCGGTCAGGGTGCGCTGCTGGCGTTCGGCGAACTCGGGGGTGCCGGCGATCTTGAACGCCACCGCCTTCGCGGCGATGACGTGCATCAACGGGCCGCCCTGCTGCCCGGGGAACACCGAACTGTTGAGCTTCTTGGCGTAGTCCTGTTTCGCCAGGATGAGGCCCGAGCGGGGACCACCGAGGGTTTTGTGGACGGTGGAGGAGACCACGTCGGCGTGCGGGACCGGGGAGGGGTGCAGGCCGGCGGCGACCAGTCCGGCGAAATGCGCCATATCGACCCACAGGTAGGCGCCGACCTCGTCGGCGATCTCCCGGAACGCCGCGAAATCCTGGTGCCGCGGATACGCCGACCATCCCGCCACGATCACCTTCGGCCGCGCCTCCCGCGCGATCGCCCGCACATTGTCCATATCCACGCGGTGGTCTTCCTTGGAGACTCCGTAGGAGTGGACGTCGTACAGCTTGCCGGAGAAGTTCAGCCGCATGCCGTGGGTGAGGTGGCCGCCGTGGGCCAGATCCAGGCCGAGCAGGCGGTCGCCCGGATCGAGCAGCGACATCAGCACCGCGGCGTTGGCCTGCGCGCCGGAATGCGGCTGCACATTCGCGAAATCTGCACCGAACAGCGCCTTGGCGCGCTCGCGGGCGAGGTTCTCGACCACGTCGACGTGTTCGCAGCCGCCGTAGTAGCGACGACCGGGATAACCCTCGGCGTACTTGTTGGTGAGCACACTGCCCTGCGCCTGCAACACCGCGCGCGGCACGAAGTTCTCCGACGCGATCATTTCCAGGGTGTCGCGTTCGCGGGCGAGCTCACCCGCCATCGCGGTGGCGAGTTCGGGATCGAGCTCACCGAGAGACTGGGTATTGACAGAGGCGGTCGTCTGCGTCACCACGCCAGTGTATGAGTCACCCCCGGCCGACCTTCAATTGCCCCGTCCTCGGCGAGGCGGGGCCGGAGCCGCGTGATCCCGGTTCTCCGCGCCACCGTCGGCGTCGCTGCGCTCCTTCCCTGTGTCGCTCCGGGACCGGGCCGGGCACCGACCCCGGCCGCGGGCCACCGGAAACGATGGGAGGTGAACCTCCGAGGTGCCCACAATCGGCGTCGGTAACCCACGACACCTGTCGGTGCTCGCAAAGACGCCGTGGACGTGACGCCCCGGTCAGGCGACGCGGAGGGCCGAAGGGATGAGGGGTTCGTCCAGGAGACGGCGGAAGCGGTCGGCGCGGTCGTCCTCGTCGGCGGCACGGTCGAGCCAGCCGCCCAGCAGCCGGTAGCCCTCCACGTAGGTGCTGATGTAGGCGCGCCACAGCGGTGAGGACAGGAAGCGCAGCGACTGGCGGGCGCGATCGGGGGTGGTGAGCGACCAGCGCTCCAGGAAGGCGGCCACGTCGTCGGCGTCCTTGCCCTGGTCGTGCAGCATGAGCGCGGCATCCTGCCGGACCCCGAGGAGTTGGCCGGAGGCCTCGGCGAGCCGCTCGGCACGTTCGCCGTCGAACCGCAGTCCGAGGTCGGCGTAGATCTCCTGGGCCCACCGGCCCCATCCGGGCCCGACGATCGAGCGCAACGCGAGGTCCGCCAACCCTTCGGCCATCAGGCACTGCGGGGTGTTGACCAGGAAGATCGTCTGCTCGGCCTGCCCGGCGGCCACCAGGCCGGCCTCTTTGCGGCAGTGCTCGGTGTGGTGCCCGGGGTAGGACTCGTGCGAGATGAGCCGGGGCAGATTCGCCATGTGCTGGCGCAGGTCGGAGTTGATGGCGACCGTCGAACGGTAGTTGCCGAGGTAATAGTTGAAACCGGACCACGGCTTGTCGCCGACCACCTCGTAGGTGACGTGCTCGTGGTCGGGCAGCGGGTACCGGGCGCGGACCAGTTCGCGCAGTGCGCCGGAGAACGCCGCGACGCAGGCCTCGAGCTTGTCCGGCGGGATCTCGTCGGCTTTGCGATGGGCCGCCATCCGTTCCGCCAACGGACCCGATCCGGCCAGGACCTGGTCGATCCTGCGGTGCGCCTCCTGGTAGTCGGCGGGGTCACCGGGCGCGATCTCGACGTCGAAATAGGCACGGACCTCGTCGACGAAACCGATATCGTCGCCGGCGAACTTGCGGCCCGAGCATTCCAGCGCCCGCAGATGCACATCGATGAACTCGGACCGCTCCGCGGTGAGACCGGCGTGCGGCAGTTCCGCACGTAAGCGTGCGGCCGTCCGGGCCAGTTCCCGGGGTTCGGGCTTCGGCGCGTTCTCGACCTCCTGCCGCAACCGCGGATCGGCCGTGTAGGCGTCGACGAACCCCTCTTCGATCCGGTCGAATGCCAGACCGAGCCGCAGGTATTCGATCACCAGGGGATGGGCTTCCATGGCCTCGACCCTAACGGGAGAACCCTAATGGACCCCCCGATCCCCCCGCTCCCCGCCGAGGGGCAGAATTCAGCCATGAGGGCACAGCCAGAGCGCCGGACCTGCCGGGGTCGCGACAGCCGCAGCGGCGGAATCCCACGCGCAAGGCACCGCGAGCACGAGTGTCCGGCCGAGTGGAGCGCTGAGTAGATGGCCAAGGCGAGCGAGCCGAGTCCGTATGTGGAATTCGACCGGAAACGGTGGCGGGAACTGCGCAAATCGACTCCGCTGGTGCTCACCGAAGAGGAACTGATCGGACTGCGGGGTCTGGGCGAACAGATCGACCTGGAAGAAGTCGCCGAGGTCTACCTGCCGCTGGCCCGGTTGATCCACCTGCAGGTCGCGGCGAGACAGCGCTTGTTCGCGGCCACCGCCACCTTCCTCGGGGAATCACATCCGGACAAACAGGTCCCCTTCGTGATCGGTGTGGCCGGCAGCGTGGCGGTCGGCAAATCCACCACGGCCCGCGTACTGCAGGCACTGCTGGCCCGCTGGGACCACCATCCCCGCGTCGACCTGGTGACCACCGACGGATTCCTCTACCCCACGGCGGAACTCATCCGGCGCGGGCTCATGCACCGTAAGGGCTTCCCGGAGAGCTACGACCGCCGCAAACTGCTTCGCTTCGTCACCGAAGTGAAATCGGGTGCCGAAGAAGTGTGCGCACCGGTCTATTCACATATCTCCTACGACATCGTCCCCGGCGAATTCCACTGTGTACGCCAGCCGGATATCCTCATCGTCGAAGGGTTGAACGTTTTACAGACCGGGCCGCGGCTCATGGTCTCGGATCTGTTCGATTTCTCCATCTATGTGGACGCGCGGATCGAAGATATCGAAAACTGGTACGTCCGAAGGTTCCTGAGCCTGCGGGCCACCGGTTTCGCCGATCCCAAAGCCCACTTCCATCACTACGCGAGATTCACCGACGCCGAGGCGACGGCCGCCGCGAAGGACATCTGGAACTCCACCAACCGCCCGAATCTGGTGGAGAACATCCTGCCCACCCGCCCCCGCGCGACCCTGGTCCTGCGCAAGGACTCCGACCATACGATCAACCGGCTGCGGTTGCGGAAGTTGTGATACCGGCGGGCCGGCTCACGGAGTTCGGCGAGGTCCAGTCCCCGGAGCCGGTAGGACGGTCGGGGCCTCAAGTGCCGTAGCGGCGGTGGCGGGCGGCGTAGTCGCGGAGGGCGCGGAGGAAGTCGACGCGGCGGAACTCGGGCCAGTAGACCTCGGTGAACCAGATCTCGGAGTAGGCGCTCTGCCAGAGCAGGAAGCCGGAGAGCCGTTGTTCGCCGGAGGTGCGGATCACCAGGTCGGGGTCGGGTTGTCCCGAGGTGTAGAGGTGCTGGCCGATGGCGCTGACCGTAATGGACTGGACCAGGTCTTCGCCGGTTTCGCCGGCCGATATCTCCTGACGGACCAGCTGGCGGACGGCGTCGGCGATTTCTTGACGGCCGCCGTAGCCGATGGCGACGTTGACGTGGGTGCCGGTGCGTTCGCGGGTGCGTTCGGTGGCGGTGCGCATTCGTTTGGCGACCAGCTCGGGCAGACCGTCGAGGGTGCCGACGATACGGACCCGCCAGTTCTGTTCGGGGGCGGCGAGTTCCTCGACGACGTCGGTGATGACTTCGAAGAGGGTTTCCAGTTCTTCCTGGCCGCGGCTGAGGTTTTCGGTGGAGAGCAGGTAGATGGTGACGAGCTCGATTCCCGCGGCTTCGCACCAGCTGACCAGTTCGGCGACTTTGAGGGCGCCGACCCGGTGTCCGTGGGTGATATCGGTGAACCCGTTCTCCCGGGCCCAGCGGCGATTACCGTCGCACACCACCGCTACATGGCGCGGATGCTGTTTGTCCGCAAGCCGCTTGGCCAGACGGGCCTCGTAGATGCGATAGGGAAAGCCCCGCAGCCGACTCGGAAATTCCACGACGACCAACAGTACGCCTCTTCCGGTCGGGGTCCGTAGTTGTGGCGGAATGCGGTGGCGGTCACGGCCGCGGCGGAGACAGCCCCTGTCGGCGGGTGAACCGGTACAGTAGCCACGAGAGAAACCTACGCCGCCGTAGGTTACCCAAGAGTTAAGTATTGCCCCTCGGGCGGGCCGCGGAGGTACCCGCAGGTCCGCACCAGCGGCGGGCCGTCGCGCTGCCGCCGGAAGCCGAGCAACGCATACTCGAGCCAGGAGGCAACGTGTCCAACCCGTCCCCCGGCGGTCCCCCGAATCCCGGCGACCTCGATCCCACCGGCCCCCTCGCCGGTGCCGCGGTCGACCCACGGACCGGCCCGAACAGCGATGATCCGGTCCCCAACCCCGCCGACTCACTGGTCGCGCTGGTCAAACCACGGATGCGCGGCTGGATCCACACCTGGGCCACCGGCGTCGCCGCGGTGGCCGTGATCGCGCTGGTCGCGACGGCGGCCACCGTCTCGGCGACAGCGGTCGTCGCGACCCTGATCTACGGACTCACCATCTGCGCGCTGTTCGGGATCAGCGCCGTCTATCACCGCATCACCTGGCAGACGGTCCAGGCCCGGACGCGGATGAAACGCGCGGACCACTCGATGATCTTCCTGTTCATCGCGGGCACCTACACCCCGTTCGCACTGCTCGGCCTACCCGAGCCGACCGGGCAGATCCTGCTCGCCGTGGTGTGGACGGGCGCGCTGGCCGGCGTCGCCCTGAAACTGCTGTGGCCACTCGCGCCACGGTGGGTGGGGGTGCCGTTGTATCTGCTGCTCGGCTGGGCGGTGGTGCCGGTGGGCGGCGAACTCTATCGTTCGGTCGGTCTACCGGCGGTACTGCTGCTGGTCGCCGGTGGGCTGGCCTACAGCATCGGCGCGGTCCTCTACGCCACCCGCTGGCCCAACCCGTGGCCGAGCACCTTCGGCCACCACGAGTTCTTCCACGCCGCCACCGTGGTGGCCGCGCTCTGCCACTACGCGGCGGTCTGGCTGGTACTGCTGGGGTGAGCGAGCTCGTTCCCGGACCGCTGACCAGGTACGTCGATTAGGCTGCTGAGTCGTGTCCTTCGATACCGGCCGCCCGCGCTCCAACGGCCACCGCGGGTAACCCGCCGATGGCCTACAGTGTCGGATCCCGACCCCGGGCCGGGATGGTCACCCGGCTGATGCAGTGGACGGTCCTCGCCCGCTGGGGGCTGGCGTCGGTCGTCATCGCCGCCCACCTCAGCGGTCTCGCGGTCATCGTGACCCAGCTGGTGCTCATCGGCTTCCCCGGTCGCGTCGGCGCCGATCAGTTGAGCGGGCTGATGCTGGTCACCGTCTACCCGATCGTCGCGTCGCTATTGGGGATCGCGCTGGCCGTCCGCGACCGCATGAGCTATTTCGCGTGGCTGGACAGCTCCCGCAAGCCGACCCCCGAGGAGGCGCGGCGGATCCTGCACCTGCCGCTCGCCATCACCGTGCGTTCGCTGGTGATGTGGGCGCCCGGGGTGGTGCTGTCGGCGATCCTGCTGGCCGGTCTGACCACCGAGAAGGATCTCACCGTCCTGCTCGCGATGTTCACCGTCGGTGGACTCGAATCGGCCGGCCTGACCTACCTGATCGTGGACCGGGTCATCCGGCCGGTGGTGCCGATCGTGGCCGGAGTACTCGGCGCGACCATGCACTGGAGTTCGTCGGTATTCGTCCGGGTGGCGCTGGCCTGGGCGGTCTCGGGCGCCATGCCGCTCAGCGCGCTGATCGTGGTGCTCGCCGATCCGGCCACCTCCATGGAACACCGGATCCGGACCGGTATCTATCTCGCCGCGATCAGCCTGGTCGTCGGGGTGCTGGCCACCTGGGCGCTGACCCGGGCCGTGGCCTCGCCGCTGCGGACGCTTCGGATAGCGGTGGACCGGATCACCCGGGGCGATCTGGATGTGCGGGTGTCGGTGGGCAGCGCCAGCGAGATCGGCCGGTTGGAACATTCGGTGAACGAGATGTCGGCGAACCTGCGCGAACGGTTGCGCATGCGGGACGTGTTCGGCCGGCACGTCGGCGAGGAGGTGGCCGAGCGGGCACTTGCCGGAGGTATCGATCTCACCGGTGACGTGCGGGAGGTTTCGGCGCTGTTCGTGGACGTCACCGGATCGGTGGCGATCTCCACCGGGCTCCCGCCGCAGGAGTTCGTGGCCAAACTGAACCGGCTCATGGCCACCGTGGTCGCCGCGACCGAGGACAACGACGGGCTGGTGAACAAGTTCGAAGGTGACGCGGCGCTGTGTATCTTCGGTGCCCCGATCGCGCTGGCCGACAACGCGACTCCCGCCCTGCGCGCCGCCCGCCGGATCCGCGACGAGGTCTTGGCGGCGGGCGAACTCGATATCGGTATCGGCGTGGCCCGGGGCCGGGTGTTCGCCGGGGACGTCGGTACCGACACCCGCCGGGAGTACACGGTGATCGGGGACGCGGTGAACGCCGCGGCCCGGCTCACCAGCCGCGCCAAGGAGGTACCGCGGCGCATCCTGGTCTCCCAGAGTGTGGTCGATGCCGCCGCGGCGAGCGAGCGCGCGGAGTGGGTGAAGTACGGAGCCGTCGCGTTGCGCGGTATCGACGCACCGACCCCCTCCTGGACCGACCGCGAACACGAGGCGCCGCGCTGAGCGCTAGGGCGCTCCGTAGCGAGTGGCGATGGCGGCGGCGCGGTCGCGCAGGCAGGTGCGCATCGACGGCGGGGCCAGGACTTCCGCGTCCGTGGTGAGCTGCCACAGCGCCCATTCGGCGTGCCGCGCATCCTGGAAGGTCACCTCCAGCCGCGACCAGCCGTCCGCATCGGCTTCCTCGGCGCCGACGCTCAGCGCGGTGCGCACCAGCTCGTCCCGCCGCGCCGGGTTCACCCGTACCAGGACGGCGATCCGGTCACCACCGTTGCGGAATCGGGTACTGCGTTCCTGCCAGGCTCGTGTCAGGTCGACCCGGTCCGAGCGCTCGGCCGGTTCGGGAAGTGCTTCTGCCGCCGAAACCCGCGATAACCGGTAGGTGCGTTCCGCGCCGGATCTCGTGGCCAGCAGATAGCTCTGGTCGCGCACGATGACCAGGCCGATCGGGTCCACTGTGCGCCACGCCGGGGTCCGGTCGACAGCCGCATAGTGGATGCGCAGCTTTTTCCCGGCGAGCACCGCGCGCCGGATCTCGGCCGATATGCTGCCGGGTGCCTCCTCGGCGACCGACCGGCGCGCCAGCAGATCGGTCTCCGGGTCGATGAGCAGTCGCTGCGCCACGTCGGCGGCGGTGTTCCGATGGCTTTCGGGTAGCGCGTCGACCACCTTGAGCATGGCCGAAGCAAGCGCCGAACCGAGACCGAATGCCTGCACGCCGCGCCGCGATCCGGCGACCAGCAGGGCGAGCGCCTCGTCGTGGTTGAGCCCGGTGAGTTCGGTCCGGAACCCGGGTAACAACGCGAAACCGCCGTGCCGACCGCGTTCGGCGTAGACCGGGACACCGGCCGCGGACAGCGCCTCGATATCACGCAGCACGGTGCGGGGGGACACCTCCAGCTCGCCGGCCAGCTCCGTCGCGGTCAGCCGGCCGCGCTGACGCAGCAGCAGCACCAGTGACACCAACCGGTCCGCGCGCATCCGGGAACTGTAACCGGAATACACGACACAGGATGTCGTGATTCGTCGGCATGCTTGCCACCACGGCGTCCCGAACCGCGGCTACCGCGCCGATGGGCGTACGTACTTCACCGAATCGAACGGAGCTCGACGTGGCAGTGGAACGAGATGTGGCAGTGGAACGAACAGCGGTCAACCCGGTGGTTTGGTCGACGGAGATGGGGTTCAACCAGGGCGAACTCGTCTCCGGTCACACCCGGACCCTGTACTGCTCGGGGCAGACCGCGATGAGCGGCGACGGTAAACCGCAGCATGCCGGTGATATGGCAGCCCAGCTGGCATCGAGCCTCGACAACTTGGCGGCAGTGCTCGGCGAGGCCGGGATGTCCCTGGTGAACCTTGTCAGGCTCAACGTCTACACCACCGATGTCGACCTGCTGTTCCAGCACTACGGCGTACTCGCCTCGCGGCTGGGTGCATCCGGCGTGGCACCGGCCACCACGATGCTCGGAGTCACCCGGCTGGCGATTCCCGGCCAACTGGTCGAGCTCGAGGGGACCGCCGTCGACTGAGCCCGGTATCGCGGCCGCCGCGCCGCCCGCCGGGGTCTCCTACCGCGGGGCGGAGGCCGCGGGCCCGGTCAGGGCGGCGCGCAAGGCATCCGGTGTCGTCACCGGCAGGTCGCAGACCGATCCGCGGCACACATAGGCCGCCGCGGTGCCGTCGATCGAGGGCCGGTCGGTGAGCAGCGGGACGGTGTCCACCTCGGCCCGGACGACGACCGCACCGCCGGGCGCGTAGGCCCGCGCGACCTCCAGCAGTTCGGCATCGCCCACCGGCTGGTAGCCGGTGGTGGAGATGGCGATCTGCAACGGGCCCTGGAGCGCGGCCTCGGCCACCGTCAGCCACTGGCCGGCCGAACGCGGCGCTTTCGCCAGCACCATCGCGCCGCGGGCGAGCGTGTGTTCGGCCAGCTCCCGGTAGCGCGCGCCGCGGTCGGGTTCGACGACAGCGGAGGCGGTCAGCAGTGCTTCGGCCAGCACGGACGCCCCCGCGGGGGTGGCGCCGTCGATGGGGTCGCGCGGGCGGGCGATCAAAGTTTCGGCATCGTCCGCGGTGTCGAACCAGCTACCGGGCTCGTCCGGGTCGGCGAAATGCGCGATCGCGGCGTCCAGGACGCGATGGATATCCGGTAGCCAGCCGGCCGAACCCGAATACTGGTGCAGTGCCAGCAGGGCGGTGGCCAGCCAGGCGTAGTCCTCGAGTACGCCGGGCGCGTTACCGGGGACCCCACCGAGCGAGGCGCGCAGCACCCGGCCGTCCACCACGTGCAGGTCCAGGATCACCCGCGCGAGGTCGTGGGCGGCGTCGAACCAGTCGCGCCGGTCGAGGGCGCGGGCGGCTTCGCAGAGCGCGGTGATCGCCATACAGTTCCAGGCGGTCACCGCCTTGTCGTCGCGATCGGGCTGGGGGCGGCGCTGCCGGGCGGCGCGCAACGCGGTACGGGCACGTTCGAGCCGCTCGCTGTCCTCCGGATCGGCGCCTCGGGTGAGCACCGAACAGCCCTGCTCGAAGTTCCCGGCGGTGGTGACCCCGAAAACCTCCGCGGCCCAGGCGCCGTCGATGGGCCCGAGTTCGCCGACGAGCTCGGCGGGATTCCAGACGTAGGTCGCGCCCTCCACACCGGGTTTGCCCGCTTCGACGTGGGTGTCGGCGTCCAGGGCGGAGGCCAGACCGTGCGCGGTGGACAGATCGTCCAGCAGGAACTGCACGATCTCTTCGGTGATCCGGTGCGGCAGCGGATCCGCGGGACTCCGGCGCGCCAGATGCGCGTAGAACCGCAGCAATTGCGCATTGTCGTAGAGCATCTTCTCGAAATGCGGGACCACCCAGGCCGCGTCCACCGAATAGCGGGCGAAACCACCGCGTAGCTGGTCGTAGATACCGCCGCGGGCCATGGCCTCGGCGGTGCGGTCCACCACTGCCCGCACCGCCGGGTCGCCGGTGCGTTCCCAGCTGCGCAGCAGACCCTCCAGCAGCGCGGAGGGCGGGAACTTCGGCGCGCCGCCGAAGCCGCCGTGGGCCTCGTCGAAATCGCGGAGCACCGCGGCCACGGCGTGGTCGAGCAGTTCGGTGGTGACGGTGAGCTCGGATTTCGGGATCCCGCCCGCCTGCTCGCGCAGGGCCGCGGCCACCTGCTCGGACGCCGTATCCACATCGGCGCGGCGGTTACGCCAGGTTTCGGTGATCGCGGTGAGCAGCTGGGTGAACGACGGCATCCCGCCGCGTGGCACCTTCGGGTAGTAGGTCCCGCAGTAGAACGGTTCTCCCGCCGGGGTGAGGAAGCAGGTCATCGGCCAGCCGCCCTGGCCGGTCATCGCGACCGTGGCGTTCATGTACACCGCGTCCAGATCCGGGCGTTCCTCCCGGTCCACTTTGATACACACGAACTCGGCGTTCATCTGCGCGGCGGTGGCCTCGTCGGCGAACGATTCGTAGGCCATCACATGACACCAGTGACAGGACGCGTACCCGATGGACAGCAGGATCGGCACGTCACGCGCGGCGGCTTCGGCCAGCGCGTCGGCGTCCCACTCCCGCCAGTGCACGGGATTGTCCGCGTGCTGGCGCAGGTACGGTGAGGTCGCGCGTCCCAGACGATTCACACTTCCACCCTCTCACGCCTGCCGCCGCCCTGCCGAGCCCCGCGCCCGCACACACTTCTACGGTGGAGCCGTGATCAGAACCGCCGCCCTGGCCCATATCCGCGACCGTCGCCTGATCCAGACCCGTTCGACCGGGAAGACCGTCTTCTACATGGCCGGTGGGAAGATCGACTCGGGGGAGAGCCCGCTGCAGGCACTGCACCGGGAGGTCCGGGAGGAACTCGGCGTCGGCGTCACCGAGGTGAGCGAACTCGGCGTTTTCGAGGCCGACGCCTACGGGCATACCGCCGGGACCCGGCTGCATATGACCTGTTTCCTCGCCGAGGTCACCGCCGAACCCGGCCCGCTCGGTGAGATCGCCGAATTCCGCTACTTCACCGGTGCGGAGTACGCCGCCATGCCCGAGGTCGCGCCCGGTTCACTGCTCGTTTTCGAGCACCTGCACCGGCTGGACCTCATCGACTGGTAGCCGGCGTGACCACCCGGTCGCGGTCACGCGCAACCCGCGCCGCCGCGATCCTCGCCCCCCACCGTCGAGCGGTTACCGGCGAGGGCATGGAAATCGTCGTCGGCCGCGACGCGTTCCACGCCGAGTACGTGCCCATACCCGTAGGCACGGACCACTTCGTTTTCCGGCCCGGACACCGGTTCCCGGCCGTCACCGACCGCGAACTACGGTTCGCCCCAGGGGCGCCGGGCGGGCACGGCCCCCGCGTGTTCTGCCGGCCGCTCACGGTCGCGGTACGTCACACCGGACGGTCGCGGTCCTCGGCGCCACCGTTCGATGCGGACTCGGGCCGCCGCGGCACGCGCGGTTCGGTGCCCTCGTCGGCTTCCTGATCGGGTTCCGGATGTTCGGGTTCGAAGGTCTCCGGCAGGTTCTTCAGATGTTTGTTCATCGAACGGACCAGCAGGAACGTGCCTGCCAGCAGGATCAGCACGATCGCCAGCCCGAGCGGGGACGCCTTACCGAATTCCGGGCCGGTCGGCGTACCGGGCGTCTGTGCCAGCAGCACGGTCGCCGATACCGGGAGAGCAGCGGCCCACATCAGCGGTACTCGTCGGTGATACCGGCGAACAGGTCGGTCTCCGGGATATCGGTGCCGACCCGGGTACGCGCCAGTTCGAACTCCTCGGTCGGCCACAGCCGCTGCTGCATCTCCAGCGGAATGGCGAAGAACGCGCCGTTCGGATCGACCTGAGTGGCGTGGGCACGCAGTGCGTCGTCGCGGCGCGGGAAGTACTTACCGCATTCGACCTGGGTGGTGACCCGGGCCATGATGTCGCCGCGTTCCACCGCGTATTTGCGGGACCGGTCCAGCCATTCCTGCAGTGGGAACGGTTCGCCCAGCTTCTCGTACTCTTCGGCGAACACCTCCATCCGCCGGATCGTGAAGCCGTGGTCGTAGTACAGCTTCAGCGGAGTCCACGGCTCGCCTGCGTCGGGGAACTTCTCCGGATCGCCGGCGGCCTCGAACGCGGCCACCGATACCTCGTGGCACCGGATATGGTCCGGGTGCGGGTAGCCACCCATTTCGTCGTAGGTGGTCATGACGTGCGGTTTGAACTCGCGGACCACCCGGACGAGCGCTTCGGTGGCCTCGTCGAGCGGGACCAGCGCGAACGAACCCTCCGGCACCGGGGGCAGCGGGTCGCCCTCGGGCAGTCCCGAGTCGATGAAACCCAGCCAGGTCTGCCGGACGCCCAGCGCGGCGGCCGCGGCCGCCATCTCCTCGCGCCGGATCTCGTCCATCCGCTCCAGCACCCCGGGTGTGTCCATGGCCGGGTTGAGGATGCTGCCGCGTTCCCCGCCGGTCAAGGTGACGACGAGGACGTCATGTCCCTCGTCGGCGTAGCGTGCGGTGGTCGCACCACCTTTGCTGGATTCATCGTCGGGGTGGGCGTGCACCGCCATGAGGCGAAGGCCACTCACTTCTCGTTCACCGTCGCTCTCGGTCGCGGGTGTTCGGACTTCGTTACCTATAGTTCCATCTGGACCGATTCTGTTCCGACCTACCCCCCGGGAGCACCAGATCATGACCGATCCCACGCCGGAACCCGGCCGCCCGGGCTCCCCCGGCGCTGCCGCGGCGGCTTCTCCGGACGCCGCCGATTCCGCGCGGGACCGCAACGCCGACCGCTACGGCCGGCGCACCGCGCGGCCGAATCGCCGCCTGATCGGCGTGGTACTGACGGCCGTGGTGCTGCTCGCCGGGGTCGGGGTCGCCTATCTGGGCTGGGCGAAGTTCGGTCCGAAGGACATCGAATCGGAGGAACTCGGCTACACCGTGCTCGACGATTCCTCGGTGGAGGTGCAGATCCGGCTCACCCGGGCCGACCCGTCGAAACCGGTGGTGTGCCTGGTGCGGGCCATGTCCCGCGACCTCACCGAAGTGGGCCGCCGTGAGGTGCTGGTGCAGCCCACGGCGGGCGATAAGACGGTGCGGCTCTCCACGGTCGTGGAGGCCTCCGAACGTCCGGCTTCCGCGGCGATCTACACCTGCACCGACAAGGTGCCGGGCTACCTGAAAACCGAGTGAGCGCGGGTTAGGACCCGGCCCACGTGGGTATCGCAAGGGTCGTAGAAGTAGGCCGAGCGCAGCTGACCCGCTGGTAAAAACTCGCCCGACCTGCATCTTTGTGAATCATGCTAAAATGGCCTCACACACGGTTCCGGGGCTCGGAGCCGTGTTTGCTGCATTGGCGGCCGGAGCGGTCGATGCCGGGGAGGGTCCCGGAGTCGGACTGTCGGGGTTTCGAACTTCCCGCAGATCGCGATAGCCGTCTGCTGAAGCATGTCTGCCTGCGGGTGGGCCGTGCCGCAGTGATCAGGAATCCCGGCCTGCCGGGGACAACTACTAGGGAGTGATCGAGATGACTGAGACCCAAGTGACCTGGCTGACCCCGGAGTCGCACGACAGGCTCAAGAGCGAACTCGACGCGCTCATCGCCAATCGTCCGGTCATCGCCGCCGAGATCAACGAGCGCCGCGAAGAAGGCGACCTCAAGGAGAACGGCGGCTACCACGCGGCGCGCGAGGAACAGGGCCAGCAGGAGGCCCGGATCCGGCAGCTGCAGGAACTGCTGAACAACGCCAAGGTCGGCGTGGCGCCCACCAAGTCCGGTGTCGCGCTGCCCGGGTCCGTGGTGAAGGTCTACTACGACGGTGACGAGTCCGATACCGAGACCTTCCTCATCGCGACCCGCGAAGAGGGCCTGGGCAATCCCGACCTGGAGACCTACTCGCCCAGTTCCCCGCTCGGCAAGGCGCTGATCGATGCGAAGGTCGGTGAGACCCGCGAATACACCCTGCCCAGCGGCAACCTCATGAAGGTGACGCTGGTCAGCGCCGAGCCGTACCACAGCTGAGACCACCGGCCCGGGCGCGGCGCACTCCGCCGGCACCGGACCGTATGACGACGCGAGCGGCCGCATCCGTTTTCCCGGATACGGCCGCTCGTCCATGTCCTGCGTGTCTCCCGAATACTCGGTGGTGCCCCGGCGGGATCAGCTCAGGGCTTGCTCGAGGTCGGCCAGCAGATCGCTGATGTCCTCGATTCCCACTGACAGCCTTACCAGATCATCGGGCACTTCCAAAAGCGACCCTGCTGTAGAGGCATGGGTCATGGCCGCCGGATGCTCGATCAGCGACTCGATTCCCCCCAGCGATTCGGCGAGTGTGAACACCTTCGTCCGCGAGCACAGATCGCGGGCGGCCTCGGGACCACCGGCCAGTCGCACCGAGATCATTCCGCCGAACCGCCGCATCTGCTTGTCGGCGACGGCGTGGCCGGGGTGCTCTGGCAGCCCGGGGTAGATCACATGGCTGATCGCGGGATTCCGGGACAGGAACTCGGCCAGGGTCTCGGCGTTGTCGCAGTGCCGGTCCATCCGCAGCGCGAGCGTCTTGGTACCGCGCATCGTGAGGTAGGCGTCGAAGGGGCCCGGTACCGCGCCGGCGCCGTTCTGCAGGAAGGCGAAGGCCGAGTCGAGCTGGGCGTCGTCGGTGACGAGCGCGCCGCCGATGACATCGGAGTGCCCGCCCAGATACTTCGTCGTCGAATGCACCACGACATCGGCGCCGAGCAGCAGCGGCTGCTGCAGATACGGGGTGGCGAAGGTGTTGTCGACGACCAATTTGGCGCCGGAGGTGTGCGCGATATCGGCCAGTGCCGGGATATCGCCGATATTGAGCAGCGGATTGGTGGGCGATTCCACCCAGATGAGTTTCGTGTTCGGACGGATCGCGGCGCGCATCGCGTCGATATCGGTGATCGCGGCCGGGGAATGCTCGATTCCCCATTCGGTGAACACCTTGTCGATCAACCGGAAGGTGCCGCCGTAGGCGTCGTCGGGAATGACGATATGGTCGCCGGGGCGCAACATCGCCCGCAGCGCACAGTCGGTGGCCGCCATCCCCGAGGCGAATGCCCGGCCGTAGCGGCCGACTTCGAGGGATGCCAGATTGGCCTCCAGCACCGTCCGGGTGGGGTTGCCGGTGCGGGCGTATTCATAACCGTCCCGCAGTCCACCCACCCCGTCCTGGGCGAAGGTGGAACTGGCATAGATGGGCACGTTCACCGCGCCGGTCCGGGGGTCGGGATCGTAACCGGCGTGCACAGCCCTGGTGGTGAATCCCAGTTCGCTCATACCCCCACCCTAAAGGTCGGATGCGCCACGGCCGCACGCCGGGCGGCCGACGTGTGGGCAGGCTCGCGCCCTGGTCCGGGCCGTCCGCACGACAGCCGCCGGCGGTTACCCTGAGGCCATGCTGACCGTCGCCGAGCTGTTCGCCACAGATTCACTGCTGACCGGGGAGGAACGGGAGATCCGCGATACCGTCGCGGCCTTCACCGACCGGCATATCCGGCCGCATATCGCGGAGTGGTTCGAGGCCGGGGAATTCCCGGTGCGCGATATCGCGCCGGAACTCGGGAAGCTGGGCGTACTCGGGATGCACCTGGAGGGTTACGGCTGCGCCGGCCTGCCTGCCACCGCGTACGGGCTGGCCTGCCAGGAATTGGAAGCGGCCGACTCCGGGCTCAGGTCGCTGGTGTCGGTCCAGGGATCGCTGGCGATGACCGCCCTGCACAAATACGGCTCCGAGGAACAGAAACAGCAGTGGCTACCGGATATGGCGGCCGGGCACACGATCGGCTGTTTCGGTCTGACCGAACCGGATTTCGGATCCAACCCCGGTGGAATGCGTACGCGGGCCCGCCGCGACGGTGGCGACTGGGTGCTCAACGGATCGAAGATGTGGATCACCAACGGGTCGGTGGCCGATATCGCCGTGGTGTGGGCTCGGGCCGAGACCGGCGGAAAGAATGTCGTGCACGGTTTCCTGGTGCCCGCGGGTACGCCCGGGTTCACGGCCCGGGAAATGAAGGGGAAGCTCTCACTACGCGCCTCGGTCACCTCCGAACTCGATCTCGACGAGGTGCGGCTGCCGGCCGACGCGCTACTACCGGGCGCGTCCGGTCTGTCGGGCCCGCTGGCGTGCCTGGGTGAGGCACGGTTCGGAATAATCTTCGGCGCGCTCGGGGCAGCCCGCGACTGTTTGAGTGCGACCATCGAATATTCGCGCACGCGCGAGGTTTTCGAGAAACCGCTGGCCGCCTATCAACTCACCCAGGCGAAATTGGCGGATATGGCATTGGAATTGGGCAAGGGCCAGTTGCTGGCACTGCACCTGGGGCGGCTGAAGGATCGCGGCGAACTGACCCCGGAGCAGGTGAGCGCGGGCAAACTGAACAGCACCCGCGAGGCCCTCGCGATTGCCCGGGAGTGCCGCACTGTATTGGGCGCCAACGGCATCACCCTCGACTACCCGGTGCTGCGGCACGCCAACAACCTCGAATCGGTCCTCACCTACGAGGGCACCGCGGAGGTCCACCAGCTGGTGCTCGGAAAGGCGCTCACCGACGCGTCGGCGTTCCGCTGAAGTCACGAGAAGGGCGGCGCCACTTGTCATTTCGCGGGCAGTCACATTCCGTTTCCGGCGAACGCACTGCCTCACAGTGTATTCCGCAGGCGCGGAGGACATTGTTACCAACCGTCATCGGCGAGCAGCGCGACGATTCCTTCGGCGCCACGATCGACCGCATGGCGGCCGCGCACGTACACGCCAACCACCTGCCGCACCACGCCGAACGCGTCTCCGACGACCGAGCGCACGCGGCCTGGTACCGGCCGACGCTACCGGCCGACGAATGGACCGATCCGGTGGCCGGCGCCGAGCCGGTCCGGCGCCGGGCCTGAGTCACCCCGAAGGCCTATCACCTGCAGGAATGCGCGGCAGATCACAATTCGATAAATGACGGCGCGTTGTTACCATTGGGTTATGTTCGCCCTGGGTCCCCGCGTGTTCGAGATCTCCGCCCGCCGCTATCTGGAGGGCATCCACCGGACCCACGGGGCGCCGGCTTTCGCGGCTGCCGCCGCCCTGCCGGGGCTGTCCGCGCAACTCGATCAGCACGCCGCCGCCGTCCGCGACATTCTCGACCTCGGGATCGATGCGGCCGGGCAGGTCTCGCCGGTCGTCCTGCTGGCCGGATACATGCGCGGACTGCTGGAGGACCGGACCGCGCCCCTCACCGAACCCGCCGACTGGGCCACCGTCGAATGGCTGCACCTGCGGCTCGCCGGAGCCTGCCTGCAGGCCGGGCACTCGGCCCGATGAACGACTTCCGCCGTGCACCGGAACTCCGGT
>NZ_JBKOOL010000118.1:0-18347 GCF_046764065.1 Nocardia sp. NPDC002869 | reverse complement strand
GCGCCCGAGACTCGCGGCTTCGCCGCATGCGCTTCGGGCGCTGAACGGCGGGACGGGCCTCGACCCTTTGTGGGCCTCGCTGAACTCGGCACCGAGGGGTGCGGCTGTCCGCGGTGATCAGGTGATCAGGTGATCAGGTGATCAGGTGGAGTTTGCCGAGTGTTCGGGTCTCGCCGGCGTCATGGGAGCTTTGTGCCCGGTCGGAGGTGGGGGAGCCGGGTGCGGCGGGATCGCAGGGGGCCGAAGCTCCGGCCTGCGGTCCCGCCGCCGGAAAAATCAGCCCGCCAGGGCGACCGAGCGTCGACGGAGCCGACGCCGGCCTTCGGCGATCGCCGTGCGCAGGCCCCGGCGCTTTCCGGTGATGGGATCGAACGTGGACACCGCCTGCCCGTCGAATTTCCGTTCCGAGGCTGTTTCGGGGGCGTCGTCGGCGGTGTGGCGAAGGTACTTGTTGGGCAGCGACAGTTTCAGGATGGTGCGCCAGGCCTTGAAGTACTGCACGGGCAGCGAGCCGGTGGTGTACGGCAGGTCGTATTTGTCGCACAGCTCGCGCACCCGGACCGCGACCTCGGCGTAGCGGTTACTGGGCAGATCGGGGAAGAGGTGGTGCTCGATCTGGTGGCTGAGATTGCCGGTCATGAAGTGCATGAGCTTGCCGCCGGAGATATTGGCGCTGCCCAGCATCTGCCGCAGGTACCACTGGGCCTGGGATTCGCCGTCGATATCGGCCTTGGTGAATTTCTCGGCCCCGTCGGGGAAGTGGCCGCAGAAGATGACCGCGTTGGACCAGACATTGCGGATCACGTTCGCTGTGAGATTGGCGGTGAGGGTGTGGAAGAACGAGGGCCCGGTCAGCAACGGGTAGACGACGTAGTCCTTGAGAGCCTGTTTCTTGACCTTGGCCAGGACCTCGTCGACCTTGCGGTCGAATTCCGCCCGTTCCTGGCTGTCCGGCGCGAACTTTCCGGCGGCCAGTTTCCCGAGTTCGAGGTGCTGGATCGCGACGCCGTATTCGAACAGCGACTGCAGCACCAGGTTGTAGACCGGGTTACCGATATTGAACGGCTTCCAGCGCTGATCGCGCGTGACCCGGAGCAGGCCGTAGCCGATATCGTCGTCCATGCCCAGGACGTTGGTGTACTTGTGGTGCAGGTAGTTGTGGGTGTGCTTCCAGTGCTTGGACGGGCCCGCGTTGTCCCATTCCCAGTGGGAGGAGTGGATCTCCGGATCGTTCATCCAGTCCCACTGACCGTGCATCACATTGTGCCCGATCTCCATGTTCTCGATGATCTTGGCGGTGCCCAGCAACGCCACGCCGGCCAGCCAGGCCGGGGGCAGGAAACTGGCGAACAGGACCGTCCGGCCGCTGATCTCGAGCGCACGCTGGAGCCTGATGACATTGCGAATGTATCGGGCATCGCGCTCGCCCCGGGTCGATTCGATGTCCCGGCGAATCGCGTCGAATTCGGCTCCGAGAGCCTCCACATCCGCCTCGGTGAGATGCGCGTATTCCTTGACGTCCGAGATAGCCATGGCGGCTACCCTACCGTAAGTTACGACACCGTAGGTTTGGGGATTTACGTAAAAAATGTGGTGTGCGCCCTATTGCGCGTCCCAAAGTCGAATGATAGACGGGGTGAAACAGCGCACCCGCGCGTCACATTCGAGCCTCGGTGTGGATGATAGTCCGCGGTGGCGGCCGTGTTACACCCGCCACGCGATTATCTTTCCGGAATCGACGCGCCGCTCAGGCCGAGTAGGAACGCTGCGATTTTCGCAGTGCGTGCCGGGCCCGCCGGAACAGGTCCTGCTCCTGCCGGGCCTTGGCCCGCAGGCTGCGCTCGGCGCTGCGCAGCATTTCCTTCTCCTGCTCGGCTTTGGCGCGCAGCGCGATTTTCGCCTCGTGCAACGCCCAGCGCAGGCCGCGGCGCTTTCCGGTGGCCGGGTCGATACTCCACGGCCGGTTCTCCGGCCCCGCGTGCACAGTGACCCCGGCGAACTTGCGTTCGGAGGAGGTCTCCGGCGCATCGTCGGCGGTACGGCGCAGGAATCGGTCGGGCAGGGCGAGCTTGTGAATGGTGCGGAAGGCGAGCAGATATTGCTTGCCCAGCGATCCGGTGGTGTAGGGCAGATCGTATTTCTCGCAGAGCTCGCGCACACCGACCGCGACCTCGGGGTAGCGGTTGCTGGGCAGATCCGGGAAGAGATGGTGTTCGATCTGGTAGCTCAGATTCCCGCTCATGAAACCCATGACCGGACCGGCGGAGAAGTTCGCGCTACCGAGCATCTGCCGCAGATACCATTCACCGGGCGTCTCGCCCGCGAGCTGTTCCTCGGTGAACTTCTCCGCGCCGTCGGGGAAATGGCCGCAGAAGATCACCGCGTAGGCCCACAGATTGCGGACCAGGTTCGCGGTGGCGTTCGCCTTCAAGGTCGACATGAAGGCGGGCCCGGTGACCGCAGGATAGAGCAGGAAATCTTTGGCCACCTGCCGGGCGATCTTGCGGCCGAACAGTTTGTTCGGTTCGGAGAAGAGCTGCTTAGGCGGTGTTCCGGCGAGCTCTTTCTCGATCGCCCAATCGTGCAGAGCGATGCCCCATTCGAACGCTGCGGCCAAGATGATATTGGCGATCGGCTGCACCAGGTGCACCGGCCGCCACGGTTCGTCGCGGGTCATCCGCAAGATGCCGAAGCCGAGATCCTCATCCTTGCCCAGCACGTTGGTGTAGGTGTGATGGGAGTAATTGTGCGCCCGCCGCCATTGCGCCGACGGGCCGGTCATATCCCATTCCCAGCTCGTGGAGTGGATCTCCGGATCGTTCATCCAGTCCCACTGACCGTGGCTGATGTTGTGGCCCAGCTCCATGTTCTCGATGATCTTGGCCACCGAGAGCATGGCCGTACCGGCCACCCAGGCCCAGCGGTTGCGGCTACCGAACAGCACGGCCCGGCCGGCCAGTTCCAGCCCGCGCTGCGCGGCGATGGTGCGCCGGATGTAGCGTGCGTCCCGCTCACCCAGGGACTGCTCGACCGACCGTCGGATCGTGTCGAGCTCTTGCCCCAGCATCTCCACATCTTCGGCCGTCAGGTGGGCAAAGGCTCTGATGTCGGTGATCGCCACCGGCGTCCCTTCTCTAGGCGCTGTCTGCGAAGACGAGGTCGGAACAGGCGTACCTCCGCCATCGCTCCGGCCGTACGTTCTTATGTGGACACTCCGTCCACAAGGCCGGTCCGTGTCGGACCGGGGGCGGAAACCGGAAGAGGGTTTCGGAAATCTTCCCGGAATGGGAAGCAGCCTGTGTTCACCTCGAGCGTACCGCCAGGTGCCGATCTCCGGGTGGACGTCTCCGGTCACACCTCCAGTGTGCAGTCACCCGCCGCGGCGGAGATGCACGTCTGCACCTTCTCCCCTTCGAACCGCTCCGCGCCGTTGCGCAGATCGCGGGCATGTCCCGAGCTCAAGGTGACCACGCAGGTCTGGCAGATACCCATCCGGCAGCCGAACGGCAGCTGAACACCGGCGGATTCACCGGCTTCCAGCAGGGTGGTGGCGCCGTCCACGGTGACCGTGCGGCCGCTCTTGCCGAAGGTGACGGTGCCGCCCTCGGTGGTCGCCGACCGCTCCACCTCGAACCGTTCCACGTGCAGCGCCGATTCGAGGCCGGCCTCCTGCCAGTGTTTCTCGACCTCGTCGAGCATGCCCAGGGGGCCGCACGCCCAGGCCTGGCGCTCCCGCCAATCGGGATAGAGCTCGTCCAGGGCGGCGGTGGCGAACTTGCCCTTCTCGCCGGTGAGGTGGATATGGGAGACGAATCCGGGATGCCGCGCGTGCAGTGCGTCGAGTTCGGCGGCGAACATCACGTCCTCGGCGGTCCGCGCCGAATGGATGTGCACCACATCGGTCACCGCGTCGCGGCGATCGAGGGCGCGCAGCATCGACATGACCGGGGTGATGCCGGACCCGGCGGTCAGGAACAGCACCTTCGGCGGTGCCGGGGACGGCAGCACGAACGCGCCCTGCGGGGCGGCCAGCCGGACGATCGTCCCGGTCGACACCCCGTTGACCAGGTGGCTGGACAGGAAACCCTCCGGCATCGCCTTCACCGTGATGGCGATGACCTTCTTGCCGTAGCGGGGGTCGTCCCAGTCGGGCGGGCTGGTGAGCGAATAGGACCGCCAATGCCAGCGACCCTCGACCAGGATACCGATACCGATGTACTGCCCGGGTTCGTACCGGAAGTCGAAACCCCAGCCTGGTTTGATCACCAGCGTCGCCGAATCGGCGGTTTCCTTGCGGACATCGACGACCCGGCCGCGCAGTTCCCGCGCCGACCACAGCGGGTTGGCCAGATGTAGGTAGTCGTCGGGCAGCAGGGGCGTGGTGACCCGCGCCACCGCCCCTCGCAGCAGATTCAGTTTGCCGCCGCGTTCCGCGATACCGGCCGCCGGTGCCTCCAGCCAGTTCTTGACACCGCGCACCGTCATCGCGTTCGGTTTCCTGCCCATTTGCGCTGTTCTTCTCCTGTGGTCTCCGCGCCCGGGGCGCGCCGTGGCACCAGGTTACGGCATCGTAGGTTGTCGCGGGAGCCCAGGTGAACGGCGTCGGCGGACCCGGTTGTGGCTCACAGCGAGCGGCCGTGCCGGCGGTCACCGGTCACAAGCGCGGGCTCAGAGCAGCTCGACGAGGAACGGCAGTTCCTGGGTGGCGTACCAGGCCAGTTGATGGTCCTCGGCGTCGCCCAGTATGAACTCGGCGTCCTCGTCACCGAGGTCGGCGGCATCGACATGGTCGACCGCCTCGGCCACCGCCGGTTCGGCTTCGGCGAGGTCCAGATGAACCGACGCGATCCGCTCGTATTCGATCGGCCCGTCCAGTTTCACCACCGCGTCGTCCAGGTCCGGGCGCAGGGTCGCGCCCTCCACATCCACCGCGATGACCGCGCGGCGGTACATCGGGGTGGTGGAACCGTGGACCTCCTCGGCCAGCAGCCGCAGTGCCGCGCGCGCGGCCTCGGCCATGGCGACCTCGGCCAGTTCTTCGTCGTCGCCCGAGGCATAGGCCTCGCGGAGCGCGGGCGTGAGCGCGAAAGCCGTCCCGCCGACCGCGTGCAGCACGCGTTTGTCCACGAGCTCGCGCAGCATCGGCACGGTGGCCGGTACGTACACGCGCATGGTCTTGCGGTCAGAGGCAGGCACCGAGTAACTCCTCCATCGATTCGGGCACCGACGCGGCCAGCACCCCGATATCGGCCATCGCCTCGCGGTCGGCGTTGAGTCCGTAGCAGACCCGCCCGTCATAGGACGTGATCCCGATACTCGTCGCCTGGTTGCGCAGCAGTGGCGAAACCGGGTACATCTCCAGCATCCGCGCGCCGCCGACGAACATCGGCGTCTGCGGGCCCGGCGCGTTGGTGATCACCAGATTGAACGTATGGTCTGCGAACGTACTCGCCGCCCGCACACTCATCGCGTGCAGGCTGGCCGGAGCGAACCCGGCGAGGTGTACCAGGGTCGAGGCCCGCACGCCGTGCCGGCCGCGGGCGTCCTCGGCGGTGGCATGGGCGATATGGGACAGCCGCATGACCGGACTGGGCTCGCCGACCGGCAGGTCGATCAGGAACGGGGTGATCCCGCTGGGCAGTGTGCGCCCGGTGCCCGGCTCTCCGCTGTAGCCCGACATGGGTACGACCGCGCGCAGCACGCTCGATTCGGTCAGGCCCTTGTTCCGCGACAGCAGCCAGTTGCGCAGCGCGCCGGTGACCACGGCCAGCACGGCATCGTTGATCGTGCAGCCGGCCTGCTGGTGCACCCGTTTGTAGTCGTCGAGCTCGGTGACCGCGACGGTGAATCGGCGCTGCCGGGAGGTGCGCGCGTTCAGCGGGCTGTCCGGGGTGCCGCTGGCCGCCGAGCGCACTGCGGCGACCGCGCCCTCCACCGTCCGTCCGGCCGTACCGATGAAGCCGGCGGTGCCCGCACCCGCCTCGCGCAGCACTTCCACCGCCGAGCCGGGCTGGGCCACCAGATGCCCGAGGGCGCCCAGCAGGAGATCGGTATCGCTGGGTTCGCGGCGGGGGATCCACGCGTCGTCCGCTATCTCGCGCGGGGACTCGGCCCCGTCGACGACGACATGGCCGATCTCCAGCGCGGCGTGCCCGTCGACCAGGGCCGCGTGCGATTTCGTGTAGATCGCGCACCGCCCTCCGCTCAGCCCTTCGATCAGGTACATCTCCCACAGCGGGCGGCCGGGGTCCAGCGGCCGGGAACCCAGCCGGGCGGTCAGCTCGTAGAGCTGGTCGTCGCTGCCCGGCGAGGGGAGAGCGGAACGGCGCAGGTGATAGGTGATATCGAAGCGGCTGTCCTCCACCCAGACCGGGCGCCCCAGCGACAGCGGGATCTCGCGCACTTTGCGGCGATACCGGGGCACCAGCGGCAGGCGTGACTCGACCAGATCGACCAGCGCCTGGTAGTCGAGGATCGGCTCGCCGTCGTCGCCGGTGTTGTCGAGAACGGCCAGCGACCCGATGTGTACCGGGTGGGTGGTCGATTCCAGCCGGAAGAAGTCCGCGTCCTGCGGTGTAAGCTTCGCTATCACCCTGATGTCTGCTCCTTCGGAGTCAGGAATCCGGTCTCCATTGTGACCAGGTGGTACCTGTTCCCGCACCATTGTGTGTGATATTCCGATAGGTAATCGGGAGGCTTGCGCGCGAGGTCGCGGTGATATAGCCGGGCGCGGGTCCCGGCCGGCCGGCGAATGTCGAACGAGGCACACTGGCCGGGTACACGGCGGCGCCTACCATGGGAGCCGCATTACCATGAAGCAAGCTGCGGCTTCGTGGCCCGTCGCCGGGCCGTGCGCCGCCGACATCGGAGCCGAAACCGACCCAGAGGACTGACGAGACTCGTGCCTGCGCTGACACTGACGAGGTTGCTACGTTTTGGTGAGGGTCGCATGGTCAAGCGCCTCTCCCATCTCGCCGACGAGGTGATCGGACTCGAGGGCGACTACGAGGACCTCACCGATACCGAGCTGCGTGCCAAGACCTATGAATTCCGCGAGCGCTATGCCGACGGGGAATCGCTGGACGACCTGCTGCTCGAGGCTTTCGCGGTGGCGCGCGAGGCCTCGTGGCGGGTGCTGCAGCAGAAGCACTACAAAGTGCAGATCATGGGTGGCGCGGCGCTGCATCTGGGCAATATCGCCGAGATGAAGACCGGTGAGGGCAAAACCCTGACCTCGGTGCTCCCGGCCTACCTGAACGCGATCGGCGGCGACGGCGTCCACATCGTCACCACCAACGACTACCTGGCCAAACGTGACTCCGAGTGGATGGGCCGGGTACACCGCTTCCTGGGGCTCGAGGTGGGCGCGATCCTGTCCGGTATGACGCCGCCGCAGCGGCGCGCGGCCTACGGCGCCGATATCACCTACGGCACCAACAACGAATTCGGTTTCGACTACCTGCGCGACAATATGACGCATTCGCTGGACGATCTGGTTCAGCGCGGCCACAATTTCGCCGTGGTCGACGAGGTCGACTCGATTCTGATCGACGAGGCGCGTACTCCGCTCATCATCTCAGGCCCCGCGGACGCCTCCAGCAAGTGGTATGCCGAATTCGCCCGAATTGCACCGCTTCTCAAAAAGGATCTCCACTACGAGGTCGATATCAAGAAACGCACCATCGGCGTGCACGAAGCGGGTGTGGAATTCGTCGAGGACCAGCTCGGTATCGACAACCTCTACGAGGCCGCCAACTCCCCGCTGGTGAGCTACCTGAACAACTCCGTGAAAGCCAAGGAGCTCTACACCAAGGACAAGGACTACATCGTCCGCGACGGTGAGGTGATCATCGTCGACGAGTTCACCGGGCGCATCCTGGTCGGCCGCCGCTACAACGAGGGTATGCACCAGGCGATCGAGGCCAAGGAAGGGGTCGAGATCCAGCCGGAGAACCAGACCCTGGCCACCATCACACTGCAGAACTACTTCCGCCTCTACGACAAGCTCTCCGGGATGACCGGTACCGCCGAGACCGAGGCGGCCGAGCTGCACCAGATCTACGGCCTGGGCGTCATCCCGATCCCGACCAACAAGCCGCCGATCCGTATCGACCAGGCCGATCTGATCTACAAGACCGAAGAGGCGAAGTTCAGCGCCGTGGTCGACGACGTGGTGGAACGCCACCAGGCGGGCCAGCCGGTGTTGATCGGTACCACCAGCGTGGACCGTTCGGAGTATCTGTCCAAGCAGCTCACCAAGCGCGGTGTCCCGCACAATGTGCTGAACGCGAAGTTCCACGAGAAGGAAGCGCAGATCATCGCGGAGGCGGGCCGCCCCGGCACGGTGACCGTCGCGACCAATATGGCCGGCCGCGGTACCGATATCGTGCTCGGCGGCAACCCCGACATCATCACCGACACCCTGCTGCGCCAGCAGGGCCTGGACCCGGTGAACACCCCCGAGGAATACCAGGCCAACTGGTTCCATGCGCTGGAGAAGGTGAAGAAGCAGGTCGCCGAGGACGCCGAGGCGGTGAAGGAGGCCGGCGGTCTCTATGTGCTCGGTACCGAGCGCCACGACTCCCGGCGTATCGACAACCAGCTGCGCGGCCGGTCCGGCCGCCAGGGCGATCCGGGTGAATCGCGGTTCTACCTGTCGCTCGGCGACGAGCTCATGCGCCGTTTCAACGGCGCGGCGCTGGAGTCGATCATGACCCGGCTCAACCTGCCCGACGATGTGCCGATCGAGGCGAAGATGGTATCCAAGGCCATCAAGAGCGCGCAGACGCAGGTCGAGCAGCAGAACTTCGAGATCCGCAAGAACGTGCTCAAGTACGACGAGGTGATGAACCAGCAGCGCACCGTCATCTACGAGGAGCGCAACCAGATCCTGCGCGGCGAGGATATGGAGGGCCAGGTCCAGAGCATGATCACCGATGTGATCACCGCCTACGTGGACGGCGCCACCGCCGAGGGCTATGTGGAGGACTGGGATCTCGACAAGCTGTGGGGCGCGCTGAAAACGCTCTATCCGGTGAGCCTGAACCACCGCGACATCACCGGTGAGACCGAGGTCGGCGAGGCCGGGGAGATCACCCGCGAGGATCTGCTCGAAACCCTCCTCGACGACGCGCACGCCGCCTACGAGCAGCGCGAGTCCGAGATCGACGGCCTGGCCGGCGAGGGCAGTATGCGCACCCTGGAACGCCAGGTGCTGCTGTCGGTGCTGGACCGGAAGTGGCGCGAGCATCTCTACGAGATGGACTACCTGAAGGAAGGCATCGGCCTGCGCGCCATGGCCCAGCGTGATCCGCTGGTGGAATACCAGCGCGAGGGTTTCGATATGTTCGCCAACATGCTGGAGGGGTTGAAGGAGGACGCCGTCGGCATCCTGTTCAACGTGCAGGTGGAGGTCCAGCAGCCGCAACCCGACGGTGTCCAGGTGGGCCAGGGTCTGCGTTCCCCGATCGGCTCACAGCCGGTGCCGCCGGAGAGCCAGTACCCCACCGAGAAGCTGCCGATCATCAACGGTGCGCCGCCGGCGCTGCGCGCCCGCGGTATCGACGATTCGGGCCCGCGGGGCCTGAGCTACTCGGGGCCGGACGAGGGCGGCCGCACCGCGGTGCACAGCGATGCGGAGGAGTACGGCTCCGACGAGCCGACCCAGGGCACCCGGCGGGAACGTCGCGAGGCGGCCCGGGCGCAGACGAAACAGGGCCGGGGTCCCAAGACCCGTCGTAAGCACTGACCACGAAACAGGCGGCGCCGACCCCGGATACCGGGAGCGGCGCCGTCGTGTCGGCGGGGTATCGGAAATGCCGCGTGGGGTTGCCGCTCAGCCCAGCCCGGTGTGCTGCGGGCAGTAGGCACCGACTGCTGCTTCCAGAAACAAGTAGGGGTACTCCACGAACGGCCGTGCTTCCTCGGCGAGATAGGTGCGGTTCGCCGGGGTGTTGCCGGAGGTGCCGAGGTAATCGCACTGGGCGTGCGCGAGGGCGATCGCCGCGTCCTGGAGTTGGCGGGTTTCGTCGTCGAACGCGCTGGCGCGGAGGAATTCTCGGTCGGTGAAGGGTAGCTGCGCGACGGAATCGTCCTTGCCCGCCGGGCTGTGCACACCCGCCGAGCCCGGCCGCGAGACGCCGGGAGGGTGTGCCGAGGCACTGGAGAAGCTGCCGAACACGAGCGCGGCCGTGACCGCGCCGATGGCCAGAATTTTGAGCATCGTTCCTTCTGTGTTCGTTGGTGCTGGACGGGATGGTGGGGCAGCGGGGCCCGCCACGACGGCTCGGGCCCGGACTGTCGCGCCGACGTCTCGGCGTAGTCTCGGCCGAATAACTTCGGTGCGCGCCGCATATTAACGCGGCGCGAAGCCGGCGGTTTGCTGATTCGCCGTGCGTCGCCGAACATCCCATCAATTGCCTGATCGATTTCCGGGAATATGTGTTGACCAGGTGTGTTCCCGGTGTTCGCGCGCGCCCCCGGGCCGTGCCGGATGAGGGTGCATGTGTGGACTCGGCTCGAGGCGAACGGTTCGCAGCCGCGTGCGCGGACCGCAAATCCGCGCGTTCGCTGGGCTTCTCCCAGATCGCGCTGGTGTACAAGGTGGTGCTGCCGACGGCGGTACCGACCATCTTCACCGGCCTGCGGATGGCCGCGGCGTCCTCGATCCTGGTGCTCATCGCGGCCGAGATGGTCGGGGCGAAGGCCGGGCTCGGGTATCTGATCACCGCCGCGCAGCTGAACTTCCAGATCCCCGATATGTACGCGGGGATCATCGCCATCGCGCTGGCCGGCCTGATCTTCAACGCGGTCCTCGTGTTCGTCGAGCGTCGGCTGTCCCGCTGGCGCGTAGCTCTCTAGACAGGCAGTGATGTCCCACCAACTCCATCTCAACGCGTTTCTCATGGGTGTCGGCCACCACGAAGCGGCCTGGCGGCATCCGCGGACCGAGGCGCGCGATGTGCTGCGGGTCGGACTCGTCGCCACCGCCTCCACCGGTGACAACGAGCCCTGCAATCTCGCCCCGGAAATTCGCCTCACTCGATCGGATCAGCGGTGGGTCGGCCGGCTGTTCCGCACCGATGGCGCTCGCCGGCACGGTCAGCGCGCGGCGGCGCGGACGAGTTCGAGCAGTTCGGTCTCGTCGAGGTCGATGCGACGGGCGGCGTTTACGAGTTGCCGGGCGAGTTCGATGACCGCCGCCCGCCCGTCCGGTGTCCCGGCGCGGACGGTGGCGCCGCGCCCGCGGCGCAGTTCGATCAGACCTTCGTCGCGTAACCGCTGATAACCCGCGAGCACGGTATGGATACTCACGTCCAGCGACGCCGCGAGTTCCCGGGCGCCGGGCAGCCGGGTGCCGGCGGGCGCGTCGCCGTCGGCGATTGCCCGCCGGACACAGGCCGCGATCTGGTCGGCCAGGGGTTCGGGCCGCGCCGGGTCGACACGTATCAGCACCGGATTCAGTCCGCCCGTGCGACGACACCGGCCAGGACACCGGCACCCGTGCCGGCGTCGTCGACCGAGACCACGAACCGGCGCCCCGAGCGGCGCGTCACCACGATGCCGGGCCCGGCGCGGAGCACCACGGCCGTGGCGCCCGGGATCACCCGGATACCGTACCCGCCGTACCGGAGGGGGGAGATGTCGTCGGCCGATACCTCCGTGATGTCGCCGGGCCGCAGCCGCCATCGGGGCCAGCCCAGTAAGCCGGTTCCCACGGTGAGGCCGCGCTGGTCCACGACCACCCGCAGCAGCGCCAGTTGCGCGAGCAGCACCCCGGTGAGCGCCAGCAATACCCCGGTCAGCGGCTGGGCGACGAATCCGACCACCACTCCCATGAGTACGGCGACCACACCGGCAAGCAGCATCCACGGTGACACCGCCCGCCGTGACCAGCTGATGCGTTCGGTGCGGCCGAGAGCGAGGGGTTCGGCCGGTGCCGGACCCGGCGTCACCGGGCTCGCCGGTGCGGCGAGCCGGCCCGCCGCCCCGAACAGCAGCCCGGCGACCGCCGCGGCCGCGAACGCCCAGCCCGAGAGCGTGACCCGCGCGGGGTCGGCGGCGTCCAGGTTCGCGATGGTGCCCGCCAGCATGATCGTGCCGACGAATCCGCCCACGCCCCAGGCCGTGGCGACCAGGGACCGGATCGGGTCCAGGGGAGTATCGGCCCGGCGTGCGTTCGTGCGGGCCCCCACCACAAGGATCGCGGCGAACAGGACTCCCAGGCCGAGACCCAGGCCGGCCGAGACGGACATCGCCGGTACCCGTCCGGTGAACCCGTCGGCGCCGTCGGCGGCGAAATGGGTGGCCACCGGATCGGGCAGCCGGTCGGCCGCCGCGGCGAGCAACACGATGTTGGGCACGGCGGACAGGATCGGCGGGAGTCCGGCGAGTAGGCAGAGCCGGAGCGAGTTCGGGGTGGTCATGGGCATCTCCTTGTTATGGTTGAACCATAACAAATGACGCAACAGTCGCGGTAGGCGGGCCCACGTCGACGGTATCGGCGAGAATCCGATCGCCGGGGAGTTCGCCCGAGTCGAGGGAGAACTTCAGGACGAGGGTCTCGCCGATATCGACGACGACGGGGGTGAGCAGGCCCGGGTCGATACGGCCGGCGTCCGCGTAGTGCCGCAACACGGTACTGGTGAAGCGTCCGCCCTTCGGCTCGAGCACCTGGGCGTACATGGCTTCGGCCAGTTCCGGATAGCGCTCGCGTTCGGCGAGAATCGCGCCGGTGGCGCGCGCGGTGGGGTCGCCACCCAGGACACCATCAGCCGGAGGGCCTCGATCAGGCCGAGGCGCAGATCGTCGGTCGGGGCGGGTGCGGGCCGCTCTTTCTCGCTGCCCGTCACGGTTCCCCGACCAGGCGAGTGTGCTGCCGACCCTGCGGCAGCGCCGTGGTCCGGACGGGGCGCGCCACGAATACTTCCGGATCGAGCCACCGAGTCTGCTGTGTCCTGCCCGCGCCGGGAGAATCTGTCGGCCCGGGGGTGGACACTGATCTCATGGCATACGACGAAGAGCTGGCGGAGCGGGTCCGGGCGGTGGTGGTGGAGGCCGGCGCCGAGGTGTCCGAGCGGCGCATGTTCGGCGGACTGGCCTTCCTGATCGGCGGCCATATGGGGGTCGCCGTCAGCCGGGAGGGCGGGTTGATGGTGCGCATGGAACCCGCGGCGGCCGCCGCGCTGGTCGACGACGTCTCGGTGACCCCCATGGTGATGCAGGGCCGGGAACTGGACGGGTGGCTCCGGGTGACGGCGGCGGCGATCCGCGACGACCGTGACCTCACCACCTGGGTCGAACGCGGCGTCCGGTTCGCCGGATCGCTCCCGCCCAAGACCCCGAAACCCCGGGCACCGAGGCGGAAGAACGCACGGCTGCCGTAACCGGCATGCTCACCACTGGTCGTTGGAGTTCAGCGCGACCAGCAGGCGGCGGATCGCGGCCACTCGCCGCGCTTTGTCCGGAAGTTCGTCCAGCGCGCATTCCGGATCGGCGGGCGGACCCAGATGCGTACAACCGCGCGGGCAGTCCTCGATCGCCGCGGCGAGATCGGTGAAGGCCGCGATCACATCGTCGGGCGTGATGTGGGCAAGACCGAACGACCGGATGCCCGGAGTGTCGATGACCCAGCCGCCACCCGGCAGCGCCAGCGCGACCGACTGCGTGGAGGTGTGTTTGCCCTTGCCCACCCCGGACACCTCGCCGACCGCCCGCTCGGCGTCGGGAACCAGCCGGTTGACCAGGGTGGACTTCCCCACCCCGCTATGTCCCAGGAAGCAGGTGAGATGGCCGGTGAGCAGGGCCAGTGTCGCGTCGAGCGGATCATCGATTCCCGCATAGACGATGGTCAGGTCCAAGTCGTCGAATGCGGCCGCGAATTCCGAGTCCCCGGCCAGATCGTGTTTGGTGAGACACAGGACCGGCTCCAGACCGCCCGCGTAGGCGGCCACCATGGCCCGCTCCACGAACCCGGTGCGTGGCGGCGGATCGGCCAGCGCCACCACGATGAACAACTTCTCGGCATTACCGACCACCACCCGCTCGAACGGATCGGTGTCGTCGGCGGTGCGCCGCAGCACGGTGGTGCGCTCGGTGACGCGGACGATCCGCGCGAGGGTGTCGGGCCGGCCGGACAGGTCGCCGACCACCTCGACCCGATCGCCGACCACGATGGGGGTGCGTCCCAGTTCCCGGGCCCGCATGGCCACCAGCGGGCGTTGCGGATCGCCGTCGAGCACACATCCCCAGCGCCCCCGGTCCACCGCGACGACCATGGCCGGCTGCGCGTCCCGGTGTTCCGGGCGGGTCTTGGTTCGCGGCCGCGAACTCCGCCCGGGACGCACCCGGACATCGGATTCGTCGTAGGACGCGGTGGTGCGGCCGCGCCGGCTCAGTGAGCCGCTCCCGGTCCGGCCGACTGCGGGTCGAGCATCGATTCCCACAGGGCGACGAAATCGGGCAGGGTCTTGGCGGTCGTCCCGATGTCCTCGATCTCGATCCCCGGTACGGCGAGCCCGAGAATCGCGCCGGCGGTGGCCATCCGGTGGTCGGCGTAGGAATGCCAGCGGCCGCCGTGCAGCGGGGCGGGGACGATCTCCAGGCCGTCCTCGGTTTCGGACACCTGCCCGCCGAGCCGGTTGATCTCGGTGGACAGCGCGGCCAGCCGATCGGTTTCGTGCCCGCGCAGATGGGCGATGCCCCGCAGCCGGGACTCCGAATCGGCCAGTGCCGCCAGCGCCGCGACGGTCGGGGTCAGCTCGCCCACATCGTGCAGATCGATATCGATACCGGCCAACCGGTCCGGACCGGTCACGGTGAGCGCGCCGTCACTGAAACCGGCTTCGGCGCCCATCCGCACCAGGATCTCCCGGATCACATCGCCGGCCTGGGTGGTCAGCCGCGGCCAGTGCGGGATGCGGACGCTGCCGCCGGTGACCGCGGCCGCGGCCAGGAACGGGGTGGCATTGGACAGGTCCGGTTCGACCGTCCAGTCGACCGCGCGGATCGGGCCGGGCGACACGGTCCAGGTCTGTTCGCCCCGGACATCGGCGGGCGCCTCGACCGCGACATCGGCGCGGCGCAGCATCTCGACCGTCATCTCGATATGCGGCATGGAGGGCAGCGCGCTCCCGGAATGGCGCACCACGACGCCCTCGTCGAAACGTGCCCCCGACAGCAGCAGGCCCGAGACGAACTGCGAGGAACCGGAGGCGTCGATGGTGATGGCGCCACCGCGCAGGGCGCCGGTCCCGCGCACGGTGAACGGCAGGGCGTCGCCCTCGATATCCGCGCCGAGCCCACGCAGGGCGTCGAGGATGGTGCGCAGCGGGCGGACCCGGGCGGCGATATCGCCGTCGAAGGCGGTCTCGCCCCCCGCGAGGGTCGCCACCGGGGGCACGAAACGCATCACGGTTCCGGCCAGGCCGCAGTCGACCCGCCCGCCCCGTAGTGGCGCGGGGGTGACGGCAAGGGTGTCGGCGTCGCCGATGATCTGGGTGCCCAGGGCACGCAGCGCGGTGATCATGAGGCCGGTGTCACGGCTGCGCAGGGCTCCGGTGATGGTCGAGGGGCCATCGGCGAGCGCGGCCAGGACCAGTGCTCTGTTCGTGATCGATTTGGAGCCGGGCAGGGTGACGGTCGCATGCACTGGGGCATCGACATGGGGCGCTGGCCAGAAACTCACCCGACCATCTTGGCGCATCGGGCCGACAGGCGTGTCGGTGGTGCTCGTCAGTGTGTCGCCGAGCACCACCGATCGCGTCCGCACCGGTGGTGGCCGGACTACTTGTTCCGGCCGTGCAGCAGCGGAACCATCTTGCGCAGCATCTTCATGTTCGCCTGGGTGCGGCGATAGCTCTGCAACGCCATCCCGGGAATCGTGAAGCGCTGCACCGCGATCGAATGCGGGCGGACGAATTCGCGCATACCCGGCTCACCGTGGATACGGCCGATACCGGAATCGGCGCTGCCACCGAAGGGCAGGCCGGGGATGGCGGCGAAGCCGAGTACCGAGTTCACCGAGGTCGCGCCGACCTTCAGCCGCCGGGCGATCTCGAGTCCCTGCTTCTTCGAGTACACCGCCGAGGCCAGGCCGAAGGTGGTGTTGTTGGCGAGATCCACGGCCTCGTCGATGCTGTTCACGGTGGTGACGGTGACGGTCGGACCGAAGGTCTCCTCCTTGACCGCCGCCGAGTCCTCGTCCACGTCCACCAGGACGACGGGTTCGATGAAGGGGCCCTTGATCGATTCCGGGCCGCCCAGCAGCGCTTTGCCACCGCTGGCCAGGGCCGCGTCGATATGTTTCTTGACGATATCGATCTGGCTCGGCATGGTCATCGGGCCGTAGGCGGCATCCTTGTCCGAGCCCGGTTTCACATCCTTCAGGATGCGGGTCAGCTCGGCGAGGAACTCCTCCTTGACCGACTTGTCCACGTAGACGCGTTCCACGCCGGCGCAGGTTTGACCGCTGTTCGAGGTCGCGCCCCAGGCGATGGCGTCGGCGGCGGCCTTCACATCCGCGTCCGCCGCCACGATCACGGGGTCTTTACCGCCGCACTCCAGCAACACCGGGGTGAGGTTCTCGGCGGCCGAGGCCATGATCTTGCGTCCGGTGGCGGCCGAACCGGTGAACGCGACCTTGTCGATTCCGGATTTCACCAGCGCGGCACCGGTCGCGCCGAAACCGTTGATCGCGACGAAAACGCCCTCGGGCAGTTCCGGGTTGGCCTCGGAGAAGGCCTCGGCGAGGAAATTGCCGATTCCGGTGGAGAATTCCGACGGTTTGAACACCACGGTGTTACCGGCGGCCAGTGCGTAGGCCAGCGACCCGTTAGGGGTGTAGACGGGATAGTTCCACGGTCCGATCACGCCGATGACACCCAGCGGCCGGTATTCGATACGGGCCGAGAAGTTCGCCATCAGCGGGCCCGCGGGGACCTTCTGGGGGGACAGGACCTTCTTGGCATGCTTGGCCGCCCATGCGATGTGCTCGAGCGCGAGCATCAGTTCCAGAAAAGCGTCGTCGAGCGGTTTACCGTTCTCGGCGTGGATGAGCGCGCAGAACTCGTCGGATTTGGCGACCAGCCGGCTGGACCAGCGCAGCAGGGCCTTCTTCCGGCCGTCGAAGCCCAGATCCTCCCAGACCGGAGCGGCGGCGCGCGCCTTCGCGACAGCCTCACCGACCGCCTTCTCGTCGGCGATCGGATACGTGGCCAGGGTCGCTCCTGTGGCCGGATCGACCGAGGTGAGCACCGATTCTTTCTCGGTAGCGTGTTCGGTGGTTGTCACAGGTTCTCCTCTGCGGAAGTAGGGCGGTAGCTGCGCGCGTGAACGGGCAGCCTGTGACCGCCGCGTCCCGGTGAGAGAATGCTAAGACATAACTCTCAACACGTCACCAAGTACTGGCATCATTGTCGCGCACCGGCCCGGGATTGTCTTGATCTGTCGGTATTCGGTGTAAGTATCGGAATATGTGCGGACGGTATGCGACAACGACGGACCCCGGCCGGCTCGCGGTCGAGTTGGACGCCATCGACGAGACCGGGGGCTTCGGAGCGCCGGGCGGTGGCGGGCCGACGGCCGCGGAGGACGCGGAGACCCGCGGCGGCCGGGCGCCGGGGGCCAACTACAACGTCGCGCCGACGACGCAGATCGTCACGGTCGTCGACCGGCATACCCACGAACACCCCGACGACACACCGAGCCGCCGTATCCGGCGGATGCGCTGGGGGCTGATTCCGCACTGGAGCAAAGCCGCCGAACCGGGAATTCCGGTCAAGGGGAAACCACTGTTCAACGCCCGGGCGGACCGGGCGGCCACGCTCCCGTCCTTCCGGGACGCGGTGAAATACCGGCGCTGCCTGGTCCCGATGGACGGCTGGTACGAATGGCTCGTCGAACCCTATCCGGCGGGTCCGGGCAACGGGAAGAAGCCCAAGGTGGTCAAGCACCCGTACTTCATGTCCCGTCCGGACGGTGCGCGGCTGTACATGGCGGGGCTGTGGTCGGTCTGGCGGGACCGGTCACTCGACGATCCGGAACCGCTGCTGTCGTGCACCATCCTCACCACCGACGCCGTCGGCGACCTCACCCGGATCCACGACCGGATGCCGCTGCCCATGCCCCGCGAACACTGGGACGCCTGGCTCGACCCCGATCACCGCGCCCCCGCAGACCTGCTCGGACCGCCCAGCGAGGCCCTGGTGGCCGAGATCGCGGCCCGGCCGGTGTCGACCCTGGTGAACAGTGTGAAGAACAACGGGCCGGAACTACTGGCGTCCGCCCCCGATGCGGCGGAGCAGACCACCCTGCTGTGAGGTCGCGTCGGCCCGGGACGGTGAACCGTC
>NZ_JBKOOL010000117.1:0-18464 GCF_046764065.1 Nocardia sp. NPDC002869 | reverse complement strand
CGGTAGCGCTCGCCACGAAGCCTGGATTGATAGCCAAACCGCTTAGCGTGACTTTGCGCGGATCTGGACCCCACGTGCCGTTCTTGACAGTTGATCGGTGAGGTAACCGGCCAAACCGGATAGTCGAGCAACAACTTGATCGAGATGGTCCAGATCGACCGAGAACTCTGTCGCCATCAGCGCCTCGGACTCGAATCGCCCAGTGACGACGAGTGATCGTTGCACTGCCCCCGGGTACCGAAAATGTCCAACCCCCCACTCACGCAGCGAAGCATATCAACGCGGACAACAGCCCGTCCATGACCGGTTCACGCGGCCCGACCGGCGGCGGTGACGACTCGAACACCCCTGAGCGGGTCATGGGCTCCGTCGTCACCGGCTGCAGGCAGCGCGACGCCGCGTCCGCCTATCCGCTGACCCGCACCGCAATCGAGTGCCCCGGGACGGCGTCTGCGGCGAGATCGCGGAAGATCCCGTTGCCGGCACTGGTCCGGGACAGGGCGTCCGCGGCCAGGATCACCGCGGCACCGGTCCAGGTGGTGCGTTCCACCGGCCAGCGTTTCCCGTCCGAGTACACCAGCCCGGTCCAGTAGGAGCCGTCGGTCTCCCGGAGATGCTGAATGCTCGCCAGCAGGCCCAGAGCGCGGTCGCGGTCACCCAAGGCGTCGAGGGACAGGACGAGTTCACAGGTTTCGGCGCCGGTGACCCAGGGCCGGTCACTGACACAGCGGATACCGATATTGCCGACCACGAAGGTGTCCCAGCGTTCGGCGATACGGTCGTATCCGGCGCGCCCGCGCAGCGCCCCGCCCAGGACCGGGTAGTACCAGTCCATCGAATAGCGGTCCTTGCGGGTGAAGACCTCCGGGTGGCCGCGCAGTGCGGTGCCGAGCCGGTCGCGGGCGGTCTCCCACTCCGGGCGGGGGTCGCCGAGCCGGCGCGCGAGCGCCAGGGCGGCCCCGATGCTGTGGTACATACTGGCCGAACCGGTCACCAGCGCCTCGGGCAGGACCTTGTCGCCGTCGCGCAGCCAATAGATCTCACCGTGCTCACCCTGGCTCGCGACGACCAGATCGATCGCGGCGGCCACCACCGGCCACAGATCGGCCGCGAACGCGGTATCGCCGGTGACCGCGAGATAGTGCCAGACACCGGTGGCAAGATAGGCGCAGAAGTTCACATCGGTGGCGGGGTCCTCGATCGCACCGGCGCGGAACTGCCGGGGCCACGACCCGTCGAGGCGCTGCGTGCGCGCCGACCAGGTGTAGGCGGCGACGGCCTCGTCGCGCAGGCCCGCGACGGTGAGGGCCATCGCCGATTCGATGTGATCCCAGGGGTCGGTGTGCCCGCCCGGGAACCACGGGATCGCGCCGTCCGGCTCCTGCGCGGCGGCGATGGACTGCGCGGTCTGCAGGATCTGGCGGCGGGTGAGAACCGAAGGGACCGAGGGGAGTTCACCCGCTGGCACGGGTCACCGCCGGCTTGCTGAAGTACAGCGCCACACTCTTGCCGACCAGCGGGTCGAGCAGTCGTTCCGCGGTCCGGGTCAGCACCGGTTGTTTCATCATGTCCCACACCAGCATCCGATGGTAGGCACGGACCAGCGGATGTTCGGTCTTGTGTACGCCCACCGCGCATTTGATCCACCAGTACGGCGAGTGCAGGGCGTGCACATGGGTGCGGTGGATGTGCCGCAGGCCGCGCGCGGTGATCTTGTCCCGCAGCTCGTCCGCTCGATAGATACGGATATGACCGCCCTCGTTGGCGTGGTACTCGTCCGACAACGCCCAGCACACCCGCTCGGGTAGCCACCGCGGCACAGTCACCACCAGCTGTCCGCCCGGGCGCAGTACCCGTACGAGCTCGGCGATGGCGGCATCGTCGGCGGGGACGTGCTCCAGGATCTCCGAGGCGATCACCACGTCGAACTCGCCGGCGCCATAGGGCAGATCGAGGGCGTCACCGTGGACGGTCTCGGCTTTTGCCCCGACGGGCGCTTCCCCGGTCTGCGCCATGGCCTCGAACATGGTGGCGACCCCGGCGAGTTCGGGGGCGTCCTGGTCGAAGGCGACGACATCGGCGCCGCGCCGGTATGCCTCGAACGAATGCCGGCCGGCGCCGCAGCCGACATCGATGACCCGGGTGCCCGGACCGATCCCGGCACGGTCGAAGTCGACGGTCAGCACGAGGCGCCTCCTGTGATGAATTCTGCCGAGCCGGTGTGCCGGGCGATGGCCCGCTCGTACACCTGCACGGTCTGTGCGGCCACCGATTCCCAGCTGAACACCGAGACGGCGCGGTCCCGGGCGGCGGTCTGCATCCGCTGCCGGGTCTGCGGGGAATCCAGCAGCTGCCCGATCACCCGGGCCAGTTCGGCGGAATCGCCGGGCTCGGTGAGCTCGGCGCAGACGCCCGGCTCACCGACGACCTCCGGGAGCGCACCGGTGCGGCTGACCACCAGCGGGGTCCCCGACGCCATGGCCTCCACCGCGGGCAGCGAGAATCCTTCGTAGAGGGACGGGATGCAGGCGATCTCCGCCGACGCCAGAGCCTCGGCGAGTTCGGTATCGGTCAGTCCGGCCCGGACCGTGACGATATCGGAGAGGCCGAGTTCGGCGATCTGCTTCTCGGTGGGCCCGTTGGGCTCCAGTTTCGCCACCAGCTGCAGTTCCACCCGATGCGTGATCCGCAGCCGGGTCAGCGCCCGCAGGAGGTGCGTGATGCCCTTGAGGGGTTTGTCGGCGCTGGCGACGGCGACGATCCGGCCCGGCACCCGCGGACCGCGCGGCGCGAACAGTTCGGTGTCCACACCCAGCGGGACGACATTGAGCTGCCCGGGATCGACACCGAAATCGTCGGCGATATCGGTGGCCGACGACGAGGAGACGGTGAGCAGGTCGGGGATCCGCCGGGCGATACGCTCCTGCATACCCAGGAAGCCGTACCAGCGGCGCACCAGGGGTTTGCGCCGCCGGACGGCCGCCGCCAGGTCCACTTCGCGGTCCTTGGTGATGGGATGGTGCACGGTGGCGACCAGCGGCAGCCGTTTCGCGATATCGAGCAGCCCGCTGCCCAGACACTGGTTGTCGTGCACGACGTCGAAATCGTCGATCCGTTCACGCAGCAGGCGGGCCGCGCGCATGCTGAAGGTGCGCGGTTCCGGGAAACCGGCGGTCCACATGGTGGCCAGTTCCAGCAGATCGATCCGGTCCCGGATCTCGCGGGGGTGCGGTGTGCGGAACGGGTCGTCGTCGCGATAGAGGTCCAGGCTGGGCACCTCGGTCAGGGTTACGCGCGGATCCAGGTCGGCGGGATAGGGCTGACCGGAGAAGACCTCCACGTCGTGGCCGAGTTCGGCCAGTCCGGCGCTGAGGCGGCGCACGTAGACCCCCTGCCCACCGCAATGAGGCTTGCTGCGGTAGGACAACAGGGCTATCCGCACTAGCTGTCCTCGCCCGTCTCGGTGATCGAATTCATGCTCCGCAGTGTGCCAGCCAGGCGTTCGAGATAGGCACGCACCTCCGGTTCGCCCTTGTCGGGCAAGCCGTACAGCACATCGGTGACACCGTCGGCGGACCACGACGCGAGGCGTTCGGCGTCGGGTTTGAAATCCAGGGCCACCACCCGCGGCGCACCCTCGCGGCCGGCGTCGGCCCACGCCTTCTTCAGCGTCGCCAGGCTGCCGGAGATATCGTTCTCCCCCGGGGTGGTGATCCAGCCGTCGGCGTGTTTCGCGATCCAGGCGCAGGTCCGTTCGGTACCGGCCGCGCCGATCAGGACAGGAACGGTGCGGTCGACCGGTTTGGGCCAGGCCCAGCTGGGTCCGAACTTCACGAAGTCGCCGTCGTAGGCGGCCTCGTCCTCGCGCCACAGCGCCCGCATGGCCTCCAGGTATTCCCGCAGGGCCGTGCGCCGTTTGTTGCCGGGTATGCCGTGATCGGCCAGCTCGTCGGTGTTCCAGCCGAAACCCGCACCCAGGGTGACCCGGCCGCCGGAGAGGTGGTCGAGCGAGGCGATGGTCTTGGCGAGGGTGATCGGGTCGTGTTCGACCGGCAGCGCGACCGCGGTGGCCAGTTCGATCCGTTCGGTGACCGCGGCGGCGGTGGCGAGCGCGACCCACGGGTCCAGGGTCCGCATATAGCGGTCGTCGGGCAGCGACGCGTCGCCGGTCTGGGGGTGCGCGGCTTCGCGTTTCACCGGGATATGGGTGTGTTCGGGGACGTAGAACGAGGAGAATCCGTGGTCCTCGGCGGCCCGGGCCGCGGCGGCGGGGGCGATCCCGCGGTCACTGGTGAACAGAACGATGCCGAAACGCATACCTGTGTGCCTTGTCTGTGGTGGGGCCGACGGGCCGCGGCGCGTCCCGGCGGGTGGAAGATCGTGGTCGTCAGCGACCGTTCTCGGCGGCTTTCTTCGCCTTCTTGGCGTGCTGGTCGAGCTGGGCGCCGATCACATGGTCCAGCGAGGTGCCGGCCGGCCAGCCCACGTAGTGACAGAGGAACAGCGCGATCTCCCGTAGCTGGGTTTCGTCGAGTTCCTCGTTGTGCAGGGCGGCGCCGATCTGGATCCCGGCGACATCGAACAGGCCCTGGGCGGTGAGCGCCCCGAGCAGCAGCAGCCTGCGGTCCCGCAGGGTGAGGCCGGGGCGGGACCAGATATCGGCGAACAGGTGGTCGGCGGTAACGGCGAAATGGTCGCCGGGACCGTCCTTGAATTCCCATCCGTAGACCTCCGCCATCTTGGCCAGCCCGCGTTCACGCACGGTGGACTCGGGGGTGGGGTCGCTCATGGCTGCTCCTTCTCCGCCGGATCCGCTCCGCCGGAAGTGTCTGGACAGGTGTTCGGAATATAATTCGGACGCTCGCCACCACGCAAGAACATGTTCTCGTTCATGCCGCCGGAAACCGCTAGGACAGCATCTCCCGCGACATTCGTGATTCGCCTCGGCGCCGACGCCGATTCTGGGAAAATCGCTGAATCGTTGTCGGGCACACCTGTCGATGGTAGCGTCCAGACACATGTCCAGCTATGTGTCTTCCCGAGAGGCCGGCCGCCCGCCGCCCGGGAGGAACTCGTTCTCGGACCGGGCAGGTTCCGACCCGGGAGCGCCACGCCCCGCCGCCCCGCGGAACCGCCCCGCACACTCCACGCCGAGGGAGCACACATCATGAAAATCGTGGCCGATCCGGACCTGTGCCAGGGACACGCGGTCTGTGCCGCCGAAGCGCCGGACGTCTTCTCCGTACCCAAACGCGGCCAGGTGGAGATCCTCGACCCGAACCCGGGTCCGGAACTGAAATCCGACGTCGACAATGCCGTCCGCTACTGCCCCACCCAGGCCCTGCTGCTCGTCGCCGACACGGACTGAGCGAGCCGGGCCCGGAGGCTCTTGCGCACCGTGAGCACGCTGCCCCGCTCGGTCCCGATGACCACTGCGACCGACTGTTCCACCCCCGACAGGTTCTTTTCGAAAGGGACATATCCATGACAGGTTTCGACCGCGCCGAACTCGACGAGATGGTGCGCCGCTGGGTGGCGGAGAACGAACGATGTGAGAAACTCGGCGACTGGAAGCCGCTCGCCGATATGTACACCGCCGACGCCACCTACGGCTGGAACTACGGCCCCGAAGACGAATTCATGGCCGTCGGCCGCGACGAGATCCGCGATCTCGCGCTCGGCCAGGAGATGGAGGGTCTGGAGGGCTGGCAGTACCCGTATCAGCAGTTCGTCATCGACGAGCGCAGCGGCGACGTGATCGGGTTCTGGAAGCAGGTCTACGACACCACGCCGCGCGCCGACGGCAGCAAGTACACGGTGAACGGGATCGGCGGCAGCTGGTTCCGCTACGGCGGCGACTACCAGTGGTCGTGGCAACGCGACTTCTTCGACTACGGCAATGTCTCCGCACTGTTCCTGGAGATGATGACCGACAAGGCGATGTCGGACGGGATGAACGCGCGGATCGCCAAGGCCACCTCCGGCCGGCTGCCGGGGTGGTACAGGGTCGGCACCTCGCCGGCCTCCCTCTGGTGACCCCGATGTCCCCACCCACCAGCAGGTTCCACGAGCTGACCCGGGAACAGCTGGCCGTCCTCGTGCCCGAACTGCTGCTGTGCGGGCAGCTGATCGACCGGTCCGGGATGGCGCACTGCCTCTCCGCGTTCGGCCGGGAAGGGATGACCGAGGTCGCGATCGAGGAATGGCAGCTGTCCAGCCCGGTCTATACCCGGCGGATGCAGCGGGCACTCGGTTACACCGGCGACGACGTGGTCACCATCTTCAAGGGACTACAGCTCGATATCGGCGCGCCACCGCAGTTCATGGACTTCCGGTTCCGCGTCGACGATGCCCGCCACGGCGAGTTCTGGCTCGATCACTGCGGCGCCCTGGTCGACGTCGAACCGATGGGTCCCGACTATGTGACGGCCATGTGCCACGACATCGAAGATCCCACCTTCGACGCCACCGCACTGGCCACCAGCAAGTACGCCCAGGTGCGGCCCATCCACCGCCCGCCGCGGGTCCCCGCCGACCGGCATCCCATGTGCGCGTGGACGGTGATCATCGACGAATCGCACACCCCGCCGGAGGTCCCGCGCAACGCGCCGCTGGTGGCGGAGTCGGTGGCCGCGCAGTTACCGCTGGCCGATATCGACCCGGGCGACGAGGGCCACGCCGACTACAGCGGGCCGCTGCTCAGCGATCTGCGGTTCGCCGACTTTTCGCATTCGGCCCTGGTCCGCATCGCCGAGGAGGTGTGCCTGCAGCAGCATCTGCTGGTACTCGGGTTCATGATCGCGGTGCGTGAACGCACCGACGACGACGCCGCACTGGAGATCGGGCGCAAACAGTTCACCGGAATCGCCGAAGTGGCCTCGGAACGGATCCGCGCAAGCCTCGGGCTGGGCACCGATCTGGACGCGCTCGCCCAGGTGCTGCGCGTACATCCGGCGCTGAATCCGCGGCACTACACCGATGTCGACGTCGAGCCCGGCATCGGTGTCCTGCGGATCCGGTTCCCCGCCGGCAGCGGCGCGCTCACCGACCGCGGCTGGCTGTCGATGATCGAACCCGACCGTCTCGGCCCGCTGGACGCCCTGGTCCGCGGGGTCGACCCGCATCTGCGGAGCCGGGTCGTCGACGAGGGACCCGACGGCTGGACCGCCGAGATCTCGCGCGCCGACGAACCGTTCGCCGAAGCACCCGAGGTGGCGATCACCCGCTTCAGCACCGGCGTCGATTTCCGGTTCACCGACCGCGGTATACCACTGCCCCTCACCGTTGTCTGACCCCTCCGGGCACCCGGTGCCCGGCCCACCGCAGGACTGATATGGCCAATAATTTCGCCGACCTGTTCGAACATTCGGTCGATGCCGTGCCCGACCGGATCGCGCTGATCGAGGAGGGTCGGCGCGTGACCTACCGTGAGCTGGAAGAACGCGCCAACCAGCTCGCCCACCACCTCGCGGCCCAGGGGGTCACCCGCGGCACGCATATCGGGTTCCAGATGCACAACAGCATCGAGACGATGCAGACGCTGATCGCCTGCTTCAAACTGGCCGCCGTACCGGTCAATATCAATTTCCGGTACGGCCCGGAGGAACTCGCCTACCTCTACGACAACGCCGACCTCGAATACCTGGTGTACCACGCCTGTTACGGGGAGGCGGTACGTGCCGCGGCACAGCGGTCGCCGCGACTGAAATATCTGCTGTGCGCGGCCGACGACCGCACTCCGGCCGACCCCGGTGTCGACTGCCTGGCCGAGGTCACCGCGGCCGCACCCACCACCCGGCCGGAGGTGCCGCGCACCGCCGACGATCTGTTCGTCATGTACACCGGCGGCACCACGGGTATGCCCAAGGGCGTGCTGTGGCGGCAGGAGGACATGTGGCGGGTGCTCGGCGGCGGGATCGACTTCTACAGCAACGAACCCGTCACCGACGAATACCAGCAATCCCGCACGGGCGCCGCGGGTGAACCCTCCACCTGGATGATCCTGCCGCCGCTCATGCATCTGGCGGCCATGATGCCGACCTTCATCGCGCTGTGGTCCGGTAACTGCGTGATCTTCGTACCCCGGTTCGATCCCGCCCACGTCTGGCGCACGGTGGCCGCCGAACGTCCGGGCGTCCTGGTCGTCACCGGTGACGCGATGGCCCGCCCACTCATCGATTCCTACCGCGCCGACCCGGTCGACGCCACCGGGCTGTTCATGATCGCCTCGGGCGCCGCCCTGCTCACCCAGCCCACCAAGAACGCACTACTGGATCTGATCCCGAACCTGTTCGTCTCCGATTCCATCGGATCCTCCGAAACCGGTTTCGGCGGTATCGGATTCGCGCAGCGCGATGAGGACCCGGCGCGGAAACCGCGGGTGTCGATCGGGCGCGGCGCGGTGGTCGTCGACGACGACGGACATCCGGTGGAACCGGGCGAAGAGGGCTGGCTGGCGAAGACCGGCGCGGTCCCGCTCGGCTACTACAAGGATCCGGAGCGCACCGCGAAACTGTTCAAGGTCGTGGACGGGCAGCGCATCGTGGTCACCGACGACCGGGCCCGGCTGGAGGACGACGGCACCATCAGCCTGATCGGCCGCGGCAATATGGTGATCAACACGGGTGGGGAGAAGGTGTTCGCCGAAGAGGTCGAGGGCGTGGTGAAATCGCACGCCGATATCTACGACGCCACCGTGATCGGTGTACCGCACGAACGCTGGGGTCAGCAGGTCGCCGTGGTCGTCAGCCTCACCGGGGGCGCCCTGGACCCCGAGGGTCTGCGCGCCCATGTCCGCGGCCACCTCGCCGGGTACAAGGTGCCCCGCGCGGTATGGATCACGGACACGATCGTGCGGTCCCCCAGCGGTAAACCGGACTACACCTGGGCCAGGAAGCACGCCGCGGAGCGCGAGCCCGACCATCGGGCGGACTGACACTCTGCGGTACAGGCGCAGGCCGCGGGCGTCAGGAGGGTGTGCCCGGGTGGACCCGCTCCAGCACGCGGAGCGAATCGGTCACCGATACCTCCCGGAATTCACCGCTGTCGACCGCCCGCCGGTAGATACCGTAGGGTGCCTGGCCGCCGTCTGCCGGATCGGGAAAAACATCGTGGATGGCCAGTCCGCCCCCGGGGACCACCCATTTGGCCCAGCCGCGGTAGTCACGGTCGGCGGCTTCTTCGGTGTGGCCGCCGTCGATGAACAGGAAATCGATCGGGGTCCGCCACGTGGCGGCCACGCGCGCGGAGGTGCCGACGATCGCGATGACGGTATCGGACAGGCCCGCGGTGTCGATGGTGTGCCGGAACCGGGGCAGGGTGTCGAACAGGCCGGTGACCGGGTCGACCAGGGAGGTGTCGTGGTACTCCCAGCCGGGCTGGTGTTCCTCGGAACCGTGATGGTGGTCGACGGTGAATACCACTCCGCCCTGCGCACGGGCCGCGGCGCCGAGCAGGACGGCCGACTTCCCGCAGTAGGTGCCGATCTCGGTGATCACCCCGCCGTGGCAGTACTTCACGGCCGCGGCGTGCAGCGCGCGCCCCTCGTCCTCCGGCATGAATCCGGTGGCCCGGCGGGCATGGTCGAACAGTTGCTCGTCGGTCAACTGCTGGTCGGGGGCCGGCAGGGTCATCACGCCTCCTTCGAAGCAGGTACATGCGGTCCGCGGCGGCCGCAGCGAAGGCGGAGGTATCGCATCATCGAGGGTGAAGGCTCTCTTTCCGGATAGCGGGTAGCGGTGGTGACCGACATTACTTCAGGGCCCGTGGACTGGGCGGAAGTTGATCCGGCACTCGACCGACACTAATATCTAGACACATGTCCGAAGGCGATTCCAGAATTCTCGAGGCCACTCGGCGGCGCTTGAGCGGCAAGCAGGCGGACACCGTGGACAAACTCACCAGAGCCGCGATGGAAGTGCTGTCCCGCGAAGGTTTCGCCGGACTCACCATTCGCATGGTCGCCACCGCCGCGGGTGTGGGCACAGCGACCGCCTACACGTACTTCTCCTCGAAGGAACATCTCGTCGCGGAGATCTTCTGGCGCCGGATCCGGTCCTCGGAGAGCCCGGTCAGCCACGACGCCGACCCCACCGTGCGGGCACTGGCCGAACTGCGCGGTATCGCCCTGCTGGTGGCCGACGAACCGGAACTGTCGGGGGCGGTGACGAGCGCGCTGCTGGGCCGCGATCCCGACGTCGAGCATCTGCGGACCCGGATCGGTATGGAGATCCGGCAGCGCATCACCCGGGCCCTGGCACCCGAAGCCGACCCCGACACCGTGGAATCGCTGGAACTGCTGTACGCGGGGGCCCTGGTCCGCGCGGGCATGGGCTACGAGTCGTACGCCGATATCGCCGACCGGCTGGAAAAGGCGGCGCTGCTCGTCCTCGAATGACCTCGGCCGACCGGAAACCCGGGTACCGCGGCCCTAGTGCTCTGCGCCTGAAATCCGTTGGCCAATTGTAGGTTTCGGCGGTAGCGAGGACGGGGCGGCCGAGATCGGGTCCAGAGTTGGTGGTGACCGAGGCGCAGCGACTGGATCGCTGAATCACCCTGAGAGCCGTGAAGCGGTGATATTCAACGAATTCTCTTCACAGCCGGCCCGCACTCCCCTCTGGCCGGCTCTCGACCCTCGGGCGGCTCCTGGATAGGGGAAAGAGCAAACCGAACGACCGGGGAGGCGGCGACCCTGCGGAACATGCTGGGGCTGGTTAGGTTGGGGCTGTGAGGGACAAGGTTTCCGAGGGACTTCGGGCACTGCGGGAGAGCGAGGCTCCCGAGGAACTGCTTCTTGCAGAGTCTCGGCTCGGATACGACGCACGCATGCTGTTGGTCGATACGGACGACGGTATTCGACGGCAGGCATGGGCCGCCCTGGAACGTGTCACAGACGAAGAGGATCCGAGGGAAGGTGTCACCTCGTTCCTCCAGTCTGTCGAGCCCGGGAAATTGCACTGCTTCTGACCGAAAGGGATCCGGCGATCCGGCGTCACGTACGGTATGCGTTCGACTATCCCGATTCCGAGTGGCAAACCGAACACCTCGGCGTGGCGCTTCAGGTACTGGCGGACGATCGTTTCGACTACGCCTGGGCGGACTGCGCGGAAATCCTGCGCCGCGCCGCCCCCTGGGTATTCGACGACCTGGTGGGCGTGCTCGCGAACGACCCGCCGCCGACACCGGCCCGGCGGCTTCGCCGCGTGCTCGGCGTGCCTGCCGAAGAACGACCGCTCGAGCTCTCGCCCCGGTCTGCCGACTCGATGATCCATTGTCAGTGGTGGCCGTGTGGGCGACACGGCGAACTCGTCGCGGCACACCGGTGTCAGCGCCTACCGGTCCTGGTGACGTTGCTGGCCAGCTCATACGAGGAAATCCGGGGCCTGGCGGTGAAAGCGTTGGTCGACTTCGGCCCAGGTATGGTGGCGGTGATGCAGGAGGTGCGCCGCAGCCGCTGTCCGTCGCGGCGCGCGGCGCTGGCCGTGCTCGCGGAATTCGGATGGCAGAACCTGGACCCGGCGGACTTGGCCGCGCTGCACCGGCTGATCCGCATCAAACAACGTACCGAGACGCCGCGTCCCCTGCCGCAGATAGATTTCGCCTCGACGTGGTACGCACTGCCGACCACCGATCAGGCCGCCGTCCTGACAGCCCTCGATCTGCACGATCCGGTTCCGGCGACAATGCGCATGGGATTCGCACCATGGCAGGGGTTTTTGCCGCAATACGTGAACACGGACGCCTACGAGCTCGACGACCCGCACCGGTACTGGCGATCCGGGCTTCCGCAGGTATTCGTCACCCCGGCGCTGGACGGTTGGACACTGGTTCTGTGGGAGGAGCTGTTGACCCAATCCGACGAGGAGATGTATCGCCGTGTCGAGCGGCTGAGCCGACGGTTCGGGGCAGCGCACCGCTATTGCCAGTTCGACAGCGGTCATGGCTATTCCAGCGACTGGTGCGTCGCCGAATCGGGCGCCGTCCGCATACACTGCGGATGCTACGACGGTGAGGTAGTCGTCCACCGGTCCGCTGAACTCAGTCCGTCGATGCCCGCCGCCGAGGCGGTCCGGGATTGGCTGGCCGCCCACGATCACGGCAAAGGCCATCGCCCCCCGAAGCCGGCGCCGGTCTACCAAGTTTCCCGATCCGAGAAGGACCGGCTCCGCGCACGTTTCGGCAAAGATCCACTCCCGCCCGCCGAGGAGGACCATCGCTACGCGAAAGAAGCGTTGCGGGAGTGGGAATGCGGCGTGCAAGGGGCGGCATGGCGGTTGTCGATAAGCCCGGACACGTTCGGGCTCCACACCCGAGTGCAGGGCACCGGAGTACTGGCCGTCCCGGCCACCCGGCGCGGTGCTCTGCGTCGCGGCCGACTGCCGATCTGATCTCCCTAACTCGATCGAACCGTCGCCGCGTTGCTGAGCGTCTCGAAAGCCCGGGTGAAGTGACAGGAGGTGTCCTCGCAGGGCCCCTCCTAGCCGATTCCCGCTTCGCGGACAAGTTTCGGAAAGGATGGTTAGAGTCGGGTATCTGGTTTCGCGGATTCATCACGTGGGCGCGGATGCTGCCCCCAAACAGTAGAATTTCCGATTTACACGCCCCGTTCGTGACCAGGCCCGAACGAGTGCCTGTGCGCGGATAGCGACTACGCGCTTCCCCTGGCGAGCGACACACAACTAGTGTCCTGCGTCGGGAATTAGTTGTTTTAATTCTCGGTGTTGCCGCACTGGAGAAATCGATACGCAACTGGATGGCCGCCTGGAACGAGAACCCCACACCGTTCGCCCGGACCAAGACCTCCGACGAGATACTCGAACGACTCGCCTCATATCTGCAACGAATTCCTGGCGCAGGACACTAGCCGCTCACGGCCGGACGGCGGACGTGAGAGTAGACCAGCCGCGCGTACTCGGCGAGGAGATCGTCCAGGCACACCTGCTGACCCGCGGCCACCATCTGCTGGTAGCCGATCAGCAGGGCCATCCCGAGTTCGGTGTCGACGGCGGCGATCCGCTCGTCGCCCACCACCCCCGCGATCGTCTTGCGCACGGTGCGGCGCCGGGATTCGTCGACCCGCTTGAGCGCCACCCCGACCGCTTCGTCGTTGGCCGCCCAGGCCCGGATCGCCGCCTCCGCCCGGTGATGCAGGCCCAGCGTCAGATTCGACAGGGCCCGGATCGCCTCATCGGGTGTGGAGGGGTCGAAATTCAGGGTGCGCAGGATCAGTACCTGCCGATTCTCCCAATGGTCCAGCAGCGCATCCACATACGACTGCCAGCTCCCGAAATGGTGATAGAACGATCCGCTGGTCACCCCGAGCCGCCGGCACAGCACGCCGATGTTGAGGTGCCGGAAACCGAGCTCGGACAGAACCTCCAGGCCGGTGTCGAAGTAGTTGTCCTTACTGACGATACGAGACATGCGGCGCCGATCTCTTCGGTGAACGGGTGGGGATTTCGAGGACCGAACAGTACCCCATGCACGACGCCGTCCGGCCGGGAGTGGTGAAAGGTCGCTACCGGCGCGGCCGGTCCACCGTCGGACGAAAGGCCGAGTACCCGAAGCCGAGCGCGCACCGCGCCCGGTCAGCGCAGGCGTACGCCGAGCAGCGCGTCCACCGCCGTGGCGATATCCGCGCCTGCGGCCGGGTCGGCGCCACCGTATTCGAGCGCGTCGTGCGCCCAGGCGTCCAAGGCCGCGAGCGCGGCCGGCGTGTCCAGATCGTCGGCGAGATGGATGCGCAGCCGGGCCACGGTATCGGCGGCCGGCGGCGCGGCGGCCACCGCGGCGGCCTGCCGCCAGCGCCGTAGCCGCGTATCGGCCTCGGTGAGTACGCTGTCGGTCCACATCCGGTCCGCGCGATAGTGGCCGGCGAACAGGCCCAGCCTGATCACCGCCGGATCCACGCCCCGGGCCCGTAGTTTCGACACCAGCACCAGATTGCCCTTGGACTTGGACATCTTTTCCCCGTCCAGCCCGATCATGCCGGTGTGCACGTAATGGCGGGCGAAGCGACGGCCCGCGGCCAATGCCTCACCGTGGGCGGCGGAGTATTCGTGATGAGGGTAGATGAGATCGCTGCCGCCGCCCTGGATATCGAATTCGGTACCCAGCCGGTTCACCGCGATCGCCGCGCATTCGATATGCCAGCCGGGCCGCCCCGGCCCGAACGGCGACGGCCACGACGGTTCCCCCGGACGTTCGGCCCGCCACAGCAGGGCGTCCAGGGGATCACGCTTGCCCGGCCGGTCCGGATCACCGCCGCGTTCGGCGAACAGGCGTTCCATGGTGGCGCGGTCGTAGCCCGATTCGTACCCGAACTGCTCGGTGGCGTCGGTACGGAAATAGATATCCGGGTACCGGTCGTCCTCGACGGTGTAGGCGGCACCGGAGGCCAGCAGTTTGCCGACCAGTTCGACGACCTCCTCCACCGATTCGATCGCGCCCACGTACTCCCGCGGCGGCAGCACCCGCAGCGCCGCCATGTCCTCGCGGAACAGTTCGATCTCGCCGGTGCCCAGGTCCCGCCAGTCCACCCCGTCACGATTCGCTCGCTCGAACAGCGGATCGTCGACATCGGTGACGTTCTGTACGTAGTGCACCTCGCGGCCGGCGTCGCGCAGCACCCGGTTCACCAGGTCGAAGGTCAGATAGGTGGCGGCGTGACCGAGATGAGTGGCGTCGTACGGGGTGATCCCGCACACGTACATGGTGGCTGTCTTGCCCGGGGTCACCGGGCGAATACAGGAATCGGCGGTGTCGTGCAACCGCAACGGTGGCCCTGTTCCGGGGACCGCGGGGATCGGGGTGTCGGACCAGGACTGCATACCTCCGAGAGTAGAGGTCTCCACACGCCGCGCCCCGCCCACCCCGCCGCGAGTGCCGCGACCATGATCTCCGGTTGCCCGTGGACCTGCGCGAACGCGGCCGCCGGGAGAAGACAACGGTTGGCTTCAGACAGAGCGAATCCGGCGCCGGCGCCGGTCACCGGGTCAGAAAGCGGGCCACGGAATAGGACGCGACGTCTCGGGGAAGGGCAGCACCGGTTCGTCGAGCAGGCGCTTCGCCCGGCGCAGCAGAGCATCGATCTCGGGGTCGGTGAGATGTTCGGCCAGGCGGTCGGCGAGCTCGCCGGGCAGGGTTTCGGTGAACGCGGCGATATCGGCGAGCAGATCCGCCGGTATCGGCTCCCCGGCCCATCCCCACAGCACCGTGCGCAGTTTGTTCTCCTGGTGCAGGCAGATCCCGTGGTCGACGCCGTACACCTCGCCGTCGGCCGATTCCAGGGCGTGCCCACCTTTACGGTCGGCGTTGTTCAACAGCACATCCAGCACCGCCATCCGCCGCAACCGCGGATCGTCGGCATGCACCAGCGATACCTCGTCCCCGGCGCCGTCGTAGGCGCGCAGCACCTCCCGGAAACCGTCCGGTACCCGCTCCGGCGGGCACAGATCGATCAGATCCAGCCGGGCGCTGTGCGGTTCCCGGGAAGTGATCCAACGCTGGACCATTCCCGGACCATAGGGCCCGTCCCGTAACACCGTTTCCGGAATCACCGTCCAGCCCAGCGCACCGCAGATCAGATACGAGGCCACCTCGCGCCCGGCCAGGGTCCCGTCCGGGAAATCCCACAGCGGCTGCTCACCGCGGACCGGCTTGTACACCACCCGCAGCGCGCCGTCGCCGGTGGCGAGATCACAGACCAGGGTCACATTGCTGGCGACCCCCACCCGGCCCAGCACCGTCAGTTCACCCGCGCGCAGCGCGTCCACGGTGCCGGGCACGGTCATTCCTCCAGATCGTTCGCGCCGAACAGTTCACCGCGCTTGTACCCGTTGGTGCGCACACACATGTGCCCGCGCGCCGACAGCGGTTCACCGCACAGCGGGCACGGCGGCCGGCCGGCCGCGATCACCCGGGTGGACCGCAGCGCGAATTCGCGTGCCTGATCGGGGGTGAGGAACACCCGGACCGCGTCCGGGCCCTCGTCGGTATCGTCGAGGACCACCGATTCGTCCACCTCGGTCTCGGTGATCGCCAGCAATTCGACGACCACCGCGCCCGCGTCGGCATCCCAGCCCAGCCCCATGGTGCCGACCCGGAACTCCGCATCGATCGGCGTGACCAGCGGCGCGTTGTCGTTGACCTGATCGGCCTGCGGCGGCACCTCGGCACCGAATCGCCGTGCCACCTCGTCGAGCAGCAGACCCATCCGGTCGGCGAGAACCTTCACCTGCTGCTTCTCCAGCAGCACACTCACCACCCGGGGTTCCTCCACCGCCTGCAGGTAGAACGCGCGATCGCCCGGCTCACCGACAGTTCCGGCGACGAAACGTTCGGGGGTGCGGAAAACATGGATTGCTCGTGACACATGCACCTCCTGATACGTGACCCTGTTCGGCTGCGGTACCCCGCTGCGCCGTATCCCGGCGCGGACGCCGATTCGCCCGATGCCGCCGAGAGGTGGCGCGTTCGCCGGTATCGGGCATACCCATTATCCGTCTTTCCTTCCTGCCCCGATCTCCCCACCGGGCACGGGTCCGGAAGTGCCGGACTCGGCCTTCGGCGCGGGCGCCAGACCGGACAGGTCCGCACCGGTGTCGTTCATCCGCGTGACGAACGGCGCGGTGCGGGTGTAGCGGACAACGCTGAGCGAGGCCGGCTCGACCATGATCCGCTGGAATCCGTCGAGATGGATGCCGAGCGCGTCCGCGAGCACCGCCTTGATCACATCACCATGGGTGCAGGCCACCCACAACTGGTCCCCCTCGTGCAGCTCGGCCAGGGCGCGATCGTGTTCGCGGATCGCCGACACCGCCCGCGCCTGCACCTGCGCCAGCCCCTCACCACCGGGAAACACCGCCGCCGACGCATGCCGCTGCACCACCTGCCACAGCGGCTCCTGCAGCAGATCCTGGATCCGGCGACCGGTCCACTCGCCGTAATCGACCTCGGCGAGGCGGTCGTCGACCACCGGTTCCAGGCCGAGTCCGGCCGCCAGCGGCGATACGGTGCGCTGGCAGCGCAGCAGCGGCGAGGTCACGATCCGCGAAATCGGCAGGCCCGCGAGCCGGTCTGCGACGGTCCGGGCCTGTTCGCCACCGCGGTCGGTGAGTTCCACACCGGGACTGCGGCCGGCGAGCGTGCCGCCGCTATTGGAGGTCGACACGCCGTGTCGCAGCAGGATCACCGTCATGCGGCCAGCCTAATGGGCACGGTCGGGCGGAGCTCATCGGCGAGTCCGCGCACAGCGGGAACACCTCCGAGTCCCGGCCCGGCCGCGCCCGCGGCACACCCGGAACCGGCCGCCGCGGCAGCGTCACCTCTGCCGGTCATGTGGCCGAAACGACCCCACCCGCGAGCAGACCGATGATCACGACGCCGAGCACGATCCGGTAGCCGACGAACCAGTAGAACGAATGCTTCGCCACGAACCGCAGCAGCCACGCCACCGACGCGTAACCCACCACGAACGACACCAGGGTCGCCACCAGCAGCTGGGCGCCCGAGGCGTTGAGCCCCTCACCCGCGGGTTCGAAAGCATCGGGGAGACTGAACAGCCCGGACGCGGTGACCGCCGGAATCGCCAGCAGGAACGAGAACCGCACCGCCGCCTCCCGTTCCAAACCGAGGAACAGGCCCGCACTGGAGGTGGCACCCGACCGGGACACCCCGGGGATCAACGCCAGGCACTGCGCGAAGCCCATCACCAGCCCGTCCCGGGTGGTGAGTTGTTCCAGCGGCCGCTCTTTCGGGCCGAAGTGTTCGGCCGCCGCGATCACCAGCGCGAAAACGATCAGCATGATCGCCACCACCCACAGATTCCGGGCGCCGGTGCGGATCTGATCCTTGAAGACCAGCCCCAGCACACCGATCGGGATGGTGGCGATGATCACATACCAGCCCATCCGGTAATCGAGTTCGCGCTGCGCCTCGGCCCCGGGGTCGTAACCGGCCGGACCGGTTCCGGTGACCACCGGAAGTTTCGTGGTGACCATCTCGCTGACCGGCACGTTCTCCCGGGACCGCGCGGTCAGCTTCTCGAACACCGTGGCGCACCACACCCGCACGATCCGCCAGATGTCCTTGGCGAAGAACAACAGCACCGCGGCCTCGGTACCGAGCTGGGTCACCGCGGTGAACGACGCGCCCGCGTCGTCCCCGAAGAACACCGAGGACACGATCCGTAGATGACCCGACGACGACACCGGCAGGAACTCCGTCAGACCCTGCACCAACCCGAGCACCAACGCCTGCACCCAGGTCATCGACTCGCCAACCACACATCCTCCTGTACAACGCCGAAAACCCGCTCCGCCTTCGGTCTTACGGCACCCCGGCCGCATCCGGGCACGGCGACGACCGGCAGCGACCCTACAGTGCCCGCCCCGGGTCCCGTGCAGCGGCCGCCGCTGCGGCGGACACGCCGAGCGGACCGATCGTCGGCGGACCGCCACCGCGCG